>CAJJCV010000038.1 GCA_905182765.1 Cryomorphaceae bacterium BACL29 MAG-121220-bin8
TAAAAATATTTAAAAAGGAACAATGTGATTTTACTTATAGAAGTTCTATATTCAAGGAAAAACTTAAAAATAAGTATATAATTTCAAGTGTCACTTTTAAGCTTTCAAAAATAAATCATATCATAAATTCTGAATATAAACCCTTGAAAGATT
Organism: Cryomorphaceae bacterium BACL29 MAG-121220-bin8; assembly: GCA_905182765.1. Lineage (GTDB taxonomy): Bacteria > Bacteroidota > Bacteroidia > Flavobacteriales > Flavobacteriaceae > MAG-121220-bin8. The sequence continues at coordinate 154 of CAJJCV010000038.1, forward strand.
TACTTTTAAATAAAGGAAATTTAGACCCAACTATTCAGGACATTTCAAAACTAGTAATTAAGATTAGAACTAATAAACTCCCTGATCCAAAGAAAATAGGAAATTGTGGAAGTTTTTTCAAAAACCCAATAATTTCAATTACAAATTTTGAGAAATTGATGAAAAGAAATAATAATATTCCTTATTATAAAATATCAAAAAATGAATTTAAAATTCCTGCTGCATGGTTAATTGAAGAATGTGGATTTAAAGGAATAACTGAAGGTAAAACTGGAACACATAAAAAACACGCTCTTGTTGTTGTAAATAAAGGTGGTGCTTCCGGAGAAGAAATTTATCGCTTTTCTCAAAAAATCAAGAAAAGTGTTTTGAAAAAATTTGATATCTTGCTTGAAGAAGAAGTTAATATATTTGAATAACTATGAAATTATTTCTTATTACATTTTTATTAGTTGGATTAGCATTTGCAGGAATTGCAATTAAAATTATCGTAAAAAAGGATGGGAAATTTGCTGGAACATGTGCTAGCGCAAGTCCATTTTTAAATAAAAATGACGAACCATGTGGAATCTGTGGGAAACTTCCTACTGAAATCGATTGTAAAAATCCTGAAATAAAATAATCTTTTGTCTGAAAGTACTATAGTTTTAAATCAAATAAATTTAGCAAAAGAAAATAATCAAAATGCTTTTAGTTTTTTATTGAACCTATACTGGGACGATGTATATAAGTTTCAGCTCAAAAGAACTAATAACGAAATTGATGCTGAAGATATTACTATAGTAAGTTTCGCTAAAGCTTTTGAAAAAATAAATACTTACAATCACAAATATATTTTCAAAACCTGGCTAATTACAATATCTAAAAATCTTCATATTGATCAGTTAAGAAAAAATAAAAATAAGGTTGATTTAAATCAATTAAATGAAAATATTCAAATTAAAGAAAGTTCTCCTAGTCCAGAAGACAACCTAATTAATGAACAAAAATTAAAATCATTAAAATCTAAAATAAATAAATTGAAGCCTCATTATAAGGAAGTTATAGAGCTAAAATGCTTTAATGAACTTACTTATAAAGAAATTTCAATTAAACTAAATCAACCTATTAACAACATTAAGGTAAAAGTATTAAGGGCAAAGAAGATTCTATTTCAATTAATATCAGAAAATGATTAATACATTAAAAAAACTAGGCCCAGGCTTACTTTTTGCTGGTGCAGCTATTGGAGTATCACACTTAGTTCAATCCACACGTGCGGGTGCAGATTTTGGTTTTACATTAATATGGGTTCTGATACTTTCAAATATAATTAAATATCCGTTTTTTCTATTTGGACCAAAATACGCTATGGCAACTGGAGAAACTCTTCTTCATGGATATAAAAAAATGAATACCAGTGTATTAGTAATATATTTTATTTTATCTATTGTAACAATGTTTACAATTCAAACTGCAGTAACGATTGTTACAGCAGGATTAGCAATAGAACTTTTTGGGATTTCATCAAACATTACCACTTGGGCTATAATTATAATAATTTTATGTCTATTTATTTTAATAATAGGTCGTTATAAATTTTTAGATAACATGATGAAATTTGTTATTATATTACTAACTATAAGTACAATTTTTGCTGTATTTTTTGCAGGTTTTGAATCTACAAATTCGTTTGAAATGAAACAGGTTTTTCCAACAACTGAACTAGGAATAGCATTTTTAGCAGCATTCATGGGTTGGATGCCAGCACCATTAGATGTGTCTATATGGCAATCCATATGGACTCTTGAAAAAACTAAAAAGGAAAAATTTTTTAACTATAAAAATGCGATTTTTGATTTCAACATTGGATATATCACAACAATTATTTTAGGATTAAGTTTTCTTTGTTTAGGAGCATTTGTAATGTATGGAAGTGGAGAAGTTTTTTCGAATAACGGAAGTGAATTTGCTAAACAATTAATTAATCTTTACACTGAGTCAATTGGAGAGGGTGTGTTTTTAATAATAGCTATAGCAGCCTTTACAACTATGTTTAGCACAACAATAACTTGTTTAGATGCTTCTCCAAGAGCTATGAAAATCAGTTCAGAACTTCTGGGATTCAAATGGTTTGAAAATTATAATTTATGGATAATAATATTATCTGTTGGAACATTACTGATTTTTATTTTTTTCATTTCAGAAATGGGTTTATTGGTTAAGGTAGCTACTATACTTTCATTCATAACTGCTCCTTTTTACGCATTTATTAATTACAAATTAATAAATAGCAAACATACACCAAAGCAATATAGGCCTTCAAAATTTATTAATATACTGAGTGTTATTGGGCTTATATTTCTAACATGTTTTAGTCTTTGGTATATTTCAATTTTATAAGGATTTTTAAACAACAGTTCGTATATTTGAAATTTAATAATTGATTTATATTTATGTCTGACATTACAGATGTTATTGAACCTAAAATCGCCAAAAAACCTAAATGGATTCGTGTAAAACTACCAACAGGTAAAAAATACACTGAACTAAGATCGTTAGTTGATAAATATAAATTAAATACTATTTGTTCTTCAGGTAGCTGCCCTAATATGGGAGAATGCTGGGGAGAAGGCACAGCAACATTTATGATACTAGGTAATATTTGTACACGTTCTTGTGGCTTTTGTGGTGTAAAGACTGGAAGACCAGAAACTATCGATTGGGAAGAACCTGAAAAAGTTGCAAATTCTATTAAAATAATGAATATTCAACATGCTGTTTTAACATCTGTGGATAGAGACGATTTAAAAGACATGGGTACTCTTATTTGGACTGAAACAGTAAAAAGTATAAGAAGAATTAGCCCTGGAACAACACTTGAAACATTAATTCCGGATTTTCAAGGTATAGAAAAACACCTTGATAAAATTGTTGATGTTAATCCTGAGGTTGTTTCTCACAATATGGAAACAGTTAGAAGATTAACTCGTGAGGTAAGAATTCAAGCTAAATATGATCGAAGCTTAAATGTATTAAAGTACCTGAAAGATAATGGTATTAAAAGAACTAAATCAGGAATAATGCTCGGTCTTGGCGAAAAAGAAGATGAAGTATTTGAAACTCTTAAGGATTTAGCCAAAAACAATGTAGATATAGTAACACTTGGACAATATCTTCAACCTTCAAAAAAACATTTACCTGTAAAAGAATTTATCAACCCTGATCAATTTAAAAAATATGAATTATTTGCAAAAGATTTAGGGTTTAGACACGTAGAAAGTGGTCCTTTAGTTAGATCATCTTATAAAGCTAAAAAACATATTAGCTAGTAATAGCCTCTTCAATTAATGAATTAAAAAGAGATTCATTTTCTAAAAATTTAATTTTAATTTCTAAATAAACCCATTTATTTTTTCTTTGTAATAATTGTATTTTTTGAAAATCTTTTTCTGTTGTTATAATTAACCTATTGTTGTTTTTTTCTAATCTATTAATATCATTTTGCGAGTAATTAAAATGATCTGAATATGAAATATGTTCAAAATCAACATCGCTCTTTTTTAAAAAATTTACAATTGGTTCGCTGTTAGCAATTCCTGTAACTAAAAGAATTGATTCTTCTATTAAATCTAAATTGATTTGAGTATCACCTTTTAAATTATTATCATAATCAATTTTAGTAAAAAAAAGATTTTGATAATTATAGGGCTTAATCATTTTTCTAATGTGATCTAAATCTTCTTTACTATTTAGTTCTGGACATTTAGTTACAACTATGATATCAGCTCTATTATAATTGTTCTTTTGTTCTCTTAAGTTACCAACTGGGATTATAAAGTCATTATAAAATGGAGAGTTATATGTCGTCAAAATGATACTGATTTTTAAATTAATTTTTCTATGTTGAAAACAATCATCTAAAACTACTAAGTCTGTTTTAGGTTCTTCAATTAAAATTTTTGAAACTCCACGAACTCTATCAGAATCAACTACAGTGGTTATGTTTTTAAACTTGTTAAATATTTGAAAAGGTTCATCACCAATAGAATCAGGTGTACTACTAGAATTAGCTCTTACATATCCGTTAGTTGATCGTTTATATCCTCTACTTATTAAAACAGTATTATTATTTTTAGAAAAATTTCTGATCAAATACTCAACCATTGGAGTCTTCCCAGTTCCTCCTGTACTTAGATTACCTACTCCAATTAATGGAATTTTGAATGAAACAGAATTGAATACGTTAAAATCATAAAGTTTGTTTCTAATATATGTTACTAGAAAATACAAAACTCCAAAGGGAAATAATAAAAATTTATATATTTTCATTTACAACTAAAATATAATTTAATTCAATCATATAATAATTTTTAACTTTACATATTATTATGAAATTAAAAGACATAACAAATATTATTGAAAAGTGGTCTCCATTACAGCAGGCAGAAACATTTGATAATGTAGGATTATTAGTAGGTAACCCAAACAGTAATGTAGAAAAAGCGTTAATTACAATCGACACAACAGAGACTGTAATAGACGAAGCAATAAAAAATAAATGTGATTTAATAGTAACATTTCATCCAATTATATTTTCTGAATTAAAACAAGTAACAGAAAACACATATGTAGAACGGGTTGTAAAAAAGGCTATAAAAAACAATATTAATATATATGCTATTCATACCAATCTGGATAATAATCCAAAAGGTGTTAATTATAAAATTTCTGAAATATTATCTCTTAAGAATACATCTATATTATTAAAAAAGGATAATAAAGACATTGGGATGGGTATGATAGGTGACTTAAGCAAAGAACTTAATGAGTTAGAGTTTTTTGAGTTTTTAAAACATAAAATGGATGTTAAATACATTAAGCATTCTCCATTTCTTGGAAAAAAAATAAAAAAAATAGCTGTTCTAGGTGGTTCAGGTAGTTTTGCAATCAATGAAGCTATAAATCAAAAAGCAGATTGTTATGTCACATCAGATTTAAAATATCACGATTATTTTAAAGCAGAAAAAAAAATATTATTAGCAGATATAGGTCACTATGAAAGTGAACACTTTACAAAACAATTAATTTTAGATTTTTTTATCAAAAAAATTCCTAAGTTTGCGTGCATTATATCAAAAACAAATACTAACCCAGTTAATTATTTTTAATTATGGCAAAAAAAATAGAATTTTCAGTGGAAGACAGACTAAGAGCTTTGTATGACCTTCAACTTATTGATTCAAGAATTGACAAAATTAAAAGCGTTAGAGGTGAATTGCCTCTGGAGGTTGAGGATTTAGAAGACGAAGTAGCTGGATTAGAGGTTAGGTTAGCAAAAATTGAAGAAGATTTAAATCAATTTACAAATGATATAAAATCTAAAGAACTTACAACTGAGCATGCTAATACAATGATAAAGAAATACAATGAACAACAAAAAAATGTTAGAAATAACAGAGCTTTTGAATCGTTGAGTAAAGAAATTGAATTCCAAGAATTAGAAATTGAACTTTGCGCAAAGCAAACTAAAGAGTTACACGCCCAGATTGAATTAAAAAAACAATCAATTGAAGAAAACAATGTTAAGCTTAGTGAAAGAAAAGAACATTTAAAGCATAAAAAAAATGAGCTTGGTGATATTTTAAAAGAAACTGAAAAAGAAGAAAGTGATCTTTTGAAAAAGTCTTCTACTTTCCAATCTAAAATAGATGGATCGTTATTAATTTCATACAATAAAATAAGAGCTAGTGTTAGAAATGGATTAGCTGTTGTGGCTGTTGAAAGAGGTGCTTCAGCAGGATCTTTTTTCACAATTCCTCCTCAAGTTCAATTAGATATTGCATCTAGAAAAAAATTCATTACTGATGAACATAGTGGAAGAATCTTAGTTGATAAAGAATTAGCAGATGAAGAAAATGAAAAAATAAGTAAATTATTTACTAGTATTTAATTAGTAAAGTATAAGTATAAAAAAAGCCGCTTTTAGTGGCTTTTTTTATACGAATTATATTAGTAATTTACTTGAGTGATTAAATAATAATCACTCTAAAATTTAGTTTGATTAATATTCATAAATGATTTGTATAAAAACAAATATTCCTAAAGAAATATGTGAAATTGATGATGAACTAAAAGCAATTTATCATAGTAAAGACACAATTTGTATTTTGATTTTCAAAAGTAGAATTGAAAGAAATAAATTTATGGATGAAACAATAGGAATGCTAAAAAAAGAAAGAGAAGATCATTACATCTTAAATTACAAATAAAAAAACCCCAACTAATGTTGAGGTTATAAATGTGGGCGCTAAGGGATTCGAACCCCTGACCCCTTGGGTGTAAACCAAGTGCTCTGAACCAACTGAGCTAAGCGCCCTAAATCGATGGCAAATATAATATAAATATTTAATCCTGTGCTAAATCATTCTTAATATCTTTTTCAACTGTTTTGAGATATTTTGCTCTCTTTTCTTGTGATACAAAAGGAACGGACCAGAACTGTCTAGTCTTAGTAAAAAGAGATAATCTCCATCCAAAAACAAATGTATATACACCCATAACTAATCTCAATTTTACAGAATTTAAATACAAAGTTAAAACTGGAATTGCAGGAGCACCATGAGTAACATAAGTTCTTACTTTTTTATTTTTTAAAAATGGTTTAGGGTAAGCATACAGTTTAGTAATATTAACAAATTCATATGCAAATCCAGGCTCAAAAACTTCATCGAAAAATATTTCCATTCTTGGTGTTAATCTAAACCACCAAACAGGAGATATAAAGTAAATTCTTTCAGACCAAGTAACCAAATCTTGGTATTTCTTAATTAACTTAGTTCTTGGTCTAGTAAAACTATCTCTGTACAAATCAATAATTTCAATATCTTCTTTGTTTTTAGATAATTGATTTTTAACAGTCTTAAAAATACCATCATAACAAAATGATTCTTTATTAGGGTGACCAATTATAATTAAGTTTTTCATTGATAAATTTAAAAATCAAATTTAAATCTTTATTATTTTAGATTCTAGACTTTTTATCAATTAAAATTAAATATATTTAGGTGTAAACATTTTTTTTATTTTTATAAAAAGATTATATCTCATAATTCAATTTATCATATTTTAAAGAAATGTTAAATAAACTAGAAACAATTGAAAAAAGGCTTGATAGTTTAGAAAAAATATATATAACACGTTTGTGAATAAAACCTGGCCAGTTTCATGTAAAATGAAAATATATGCAACTAAGGAGCAACTATGGTCCTTGATTACAAAACCTGGACATTTAAATTTATTTCATCCCTTTATTAAATCAAACGAAGTAATTAAATGGGATGGAGTTGGTTCAAGAGATGAATTGACCTATTTAAACGAAATATCTCTTTTTAAGAGATTTTATTAAATGGAATCAAAACATCGGATACACTTTATTAATTGGAAGAAAAAACGGGCAAAAATCTAAAGTAGAATGGGAAATAACTACATTGAATAATGAAACATTTTTGTCTATCACCGTACATCCTCATTTGCTAAATTCAGTTCCAAGATTTATCTCTTATTTTCCGTATAGTTTATTTATCAAACCTAAATTAAAAAAATATTTAAGTTCTGTAATAAGAGGGATAAATTGGTATTTTGAAAATAAAAACCCAATTCCAAAAAACCATTTTGGCAAACATGATTGGTTTTCGAAAACTTAATATCAAAAAATTATTTAATCTACAATTAATCCATCAATATCATATTTGGAAACAAAATCCCAAATTAACTGACCTGTATTTTTACCATTAAAATCGTTACTAAACCAAACATGTTCACCATTAATAATTTTATAATGTTCTACAGAAACATTATTATTACCATTTTCGTATTTGTAGCTTGTTATTGAAGTACCGTTATCATTAATATTATTTATTATTGGATCAGTATTAGTATTATTAAAATTTATCCAAAAATCAAGAACAGATTTTACAGAGTTATAATCCTCGCCTCCATCATAATAATCAGTTGTTCCATGTAATTTTATTAAAGGCATTGAATGAGATGGAGTACATTCATTTTGAATCATGTATCCTGAAACTGAGCCAATAGCAGCTATTAAATTGCTCTTGTAACAAGCCAAAGCATAACTCATCATACCACCATTAGAATACCCAACGGCATAAACTCTTTTTAAATCAATTAAATTTTCAGAATATAATTTATTAACTAAAGCCTCAATAAAACCCAAGTCATCAACATCACTTTTATTATCGTCTCCATTTAAGTCAGCATTCCAATGAGGATAACCATCCAAATTAGTTCCTTGAGGATATACTAAAATAAAATTCTCAGAATCAGCAATAGAACTCATGTTAGTATATGACATATAATCACCTGCCTGTCCACCAAATCCATGAAAATTTAGTAAAAGCGGTAATTTAGAAGTGCCGTCATATCCTTGTGGAGTATGTATAATATATTGCCTCACAATTCCATTGAAGGTAATGGTTTCTATTGGCCCGTCGTAGGATTGGCCATCCTTATCAAAACCATCTTTTTCAAATTCATCACTAGAACAAGAAAAAGAAAAAATTAAAGTAAATAACAAAATAAAATTTTTCATATTAAGAATTTTACAAAATCTGTGCCAAAATCACAAAATTTCAGAAACAATAAAATTACTTCCTCCAATAAAAATTAAATCGTCATCAACTGAATTTGATAAAGCAGAATTATAAGCATCCGAGACACTATTATGCAAAGAGTACTTAAGCCCACAAGCAGAACCATAATCAGCTAAATTCTCTAAAGAAAGTCCTCTTTCAATATTGGGCTTACAGAAAAAATAATGAGCACTTTTAGGTAAAATATCTATTATTTTTTTAAAATCTTTTCCTTTTACAAAACCTAATACTATTTTTAAATTTTTAAATTTTAAAGACTTAATATGGTTATTGATTACTTTAAAAGCATCTGAATTATGACCAACATCACATATTACAAATGGTGATTGTTTAAGAATCTGAAGTCTTCCAGTAAGACCAGTGTTTTTTTGAACATTTAGAAGACCACTATTAATATCATCGATTGAAATATTAAATTCTTTTAAAAGTGAAATTACTTTTACAACTCCATTAATATTTTTATGTTGGAAATCACCAATCAAATCAGTTTTAAATTTGTTTAGACTATTAGACAGGAATAGATCCGAGTTTAAATTTTTTGCTGTTTCTTCAAAAACCGAATATGTTTCTTTTTGAAATTCACTTATTACGACAGGAACACCTGATTTAATTATTCCAGCTTTTTCTTTAGCTATATCTTTTAAATTAGCTCCTAGAAATTCTTTATGATCTAGTCCAATATTTGTAATAAGACTAACTAAAGGGTTTAAGATATTGGTAGAATCTAATCTTCCTCCAAGCCCAGTCTCAATAATTGCAATATCAACATTAGATTTAGCAAAATAATCAAAAGCCATTGCTACAGTCATTTCAAAAAATGAAATATTATTGTTTTTAAAAAACTCTATATTCTTTGTTACAAAATCTGAAACAAAATCTTTTTCTACTAGCTTTCCATTTAACTTAATTCGTTCACGAAAATCTAATAAATGAGGTGAAGTATATAAACCAACTTTCAACCCTGCTTCTTGTAAAATTGAAGATAACATATGAGAACTTGAACCTTTACCATTAGTTCCTGCTACATGTATTGATCTAAATTTATTTTGTGGATTGTTTAAATAATCACAGGTATTAAGAATTGGTTCTAAATTAACTTTGTACTTAAAAACACCATCTAGTTGATAAACAGGAAGTTGATTAAAAAGCCAATTAACTGTTTGATTATAATTCATTAATTATTAAAAAACAAAATCTCTTAATAACATAAACGTACCATAACCAGATAAAAAACCTACTAAAGCTAAGAGTGCAATGTTTTTGAAATACCAGAAAAAATCAATCTTTTCCATACCCATTGCAACAACTCCTGCAGCAGAACCAATGATAAGCATACTTCCACCTGTTCCGGCTGAAAAAGCTAATGCATGCCATAAAGGATCATCAAGAACATTTGGAAACATTCCCATTGATGCAGCAACTAAAGGAACGTTATCAATTATTGCAGATAAAAATCCAAACAACACCATTAAAACATCTGTATTAGGAAATATTTCGGTAAGGTATCCAGCAAAATTAAATAGAATTCCAAGTGACTCTAATGCTCCTACGGCTAATAAGATACCTAAAAAGAATAAAATACTAGGAAGCTCTATTTTTGAAAGTGAAAGATGAACAGGACTATGGTGAGCAACAGCATCACTTTCAGAATCAACATTAGAAATATTGATTTTTTTATTTGATAATATTTCAGCAATTGTTGCTACAAAAGCAAGAGAAAGCATCATTCCAACATAAGGTGGAAGATGAGTTATTACTTTAAAAAACGGAACAAACAATATAGAACCTAAACCTAAAAATAACATTTTATTTCCGTGAGGATTACTTTCTTCACTTATTTTTGTCACTTCCAATTCACCCTTGAAAATACTAAATCTTGAAGCTATAAAAAATGGAACTACCATACAGACTATGGATGGAATTATTAAGTATTTAACAAGATTTACTTCACTTACTTTGTTTCCAATCCAGAGCATTGTTGTTGTAATGTCTCCAATTGGTGACCATGCCCCTCCGGCATTAGCAGCGATAATAATTAAACCAGCGTACCATAATTTTAAAGACCTCACTTTAACAAGTTTTTGCAAAAGAGTTATAAGTACAATAGTAGCAGTAAGATTATCAATTATAGCTGAAAGAACGAAAGCTAGTAATCCAAAAATCCATAAAATTTTAACTTTACTTCTTGTCTTAATAACCTGTTTAATACCTGAAAAACCATTAAAATAATCGATTATCTCAACTATTGTCATAGCTCCCAAAAGAAATATTAATATTTCGGCAGTTTTACCAAGATGATGCAATAAAACTTCCTCTATGTGGGTTGGTTCCAATTTTAATAATTCCAAATTTATATCAAATACTTCTAGATGATTTAGAGCAATTATAGCCCATAAAACACCCATCATACCTAAGGCAGGTATAAGTTTATCGATTTTAATGGTATGCTCTAATGTTATTAAAATATAACCTAGAACAAATATTGAGATAATTAAGATTTCCATATTTTAAATTTAGGTGATAAAAATATTAAAAAAAATGACACGGCAGACTTTTTAATAAATATTCATTATTTATGTTTTTAAATGTGAAATAATCAATTTAAATCGATTTAATTATCAACTTAACATTAATATAAGGTTTAACATGAATTCTTAATTAAAAATATTTATAAATAGATATATTTACTAGTTCCAATTATATATTTTATGCTACCAAAAAAACAAGGGCTTTACTCCCCAGAAAATGAACATGATAATTGTGGTGCCGGGTTTATTTGCAGTCTTAAAGGTGAAAAAACTAATGATATAATTCACAAAGCTTTAAATATTCTTACGTGTTTAGAGCATAGAGGAGCCGTAAGTTCTGATGGTAAAACTGGAGATGGAGCAGGAATATTAATTGAAATTCCTGATGATTTTTTTAGAAAAGAATGTTCTTTTGAATTGCCAGAACCTCAGCAATATGCTGTTGGAATGTTGTTTCTTCCTCAAAAAATTAATCAAGCTAAACATTGCATTGATATTTTTGAAAAAGAAATTGAAAGACAAGGTCTATCCATATTAGGATGGAGAGATGTCCCATTAAACTCAAAAATAGTCGGTAGCATAGCGGCAACAACACAACCTATAATCAAACAAGTATTTGTAGGGAAAAACAATATTGAATTAACGGAATCAGAATTTAGCACTAAATTATTTGTAGCTAGAAAAATTTCTGAGAACGAAATTTACAATACTGCCCTATCTCAAAAGCAATATTTTTACTTTTCTAGCCTTCATCACAGAACATTAATTTATAAAGGATTACTAATTCCAGAAGATATTGATCAGTTTTATTTAGATCTATCAAACCCAAAACTAGTAACAAGATTGGCATTAGTTCATCAAAGATTTTCAACCAATACATTTCCTACTTGGGATTTAGCTCAGCCATTTAGATACATGTGTCATAATGGAGAAATTAACACTAGAAGAGGAAACGTTACTAGAATGAATGCAAGAGAAGAGCTAATGAAGTCTGATTTTATTGGAAAAGACTTGCTAAAAGTTTTTCCTACGATTTTAGATGGAAAATCAGATTCATCTCAAATGGATATGGTTGTAGAAATACTATTAACAACAGGTAGATCACTTCCAGAAGTTATGATGATGATGGTGCCTGAAGCATGGGAAAAACACAAGTCTATGTCTGATGAAAAAAAGGCTTTTTATGAATTTAATTCCTGTATAATGGAACCTTGGGATGGTCCTGCTTCTATCCCCTTCACTGACGGTAAGTTCATTGGGGCCATGTTAGATAGAAATGGATTAAGACCTTCTAGATATAGTGTTACCAAAGATGGTTATGTTATTATGTCCTCTGAAACTGGCGTAGTTGATATAGAACCTAGTAATGTAGAAAAACACGGAAGATTAGAGCCAGGAAAAATGTTTTTAGTTGATATGATTGAAGGGCGTATAATCGAAGATGAAGAAATTAAGAATGAAATAGTTTCAAAACATCCCTACAGAAAATGGTTAAACCAAAACACCCTTCCTCTAATGGAAGTTCCTTACACCGGAAACAAAACTCCGTTAGAAAAATTAGATTTTGAAACAAGACTTAGGATATTTGGATACACTGAGGAAGATTTAAAGACCATAATTCTTCCAATGTGTGTGTCGGGTAAAGAAGCAATGGGATCTATGGGTACAGATACTCCATTAGCTGTACTATCGAACAAACCTCAATTGTTATTTAACTATTTTAAACAACTTTTTGCTCAAGTTACTAACCCTCCATTAGATGGAATAAGGGAAGAAATTGTTACAGATACAAGTTTAGGATTGGGAAGTGATTATAATATTTATGATATAGTTCCTGAACATTGCAAAAAATTAAAAATAAATAATCCTATTATTTCTAATGAGGATTTAGATAAAATAAAATTTATAAAAAGTAAAGATTTCAAAACTTCCTCAATAAGCGCCTTATATGATATAAGTAAAGGGCATAATGGAATTGAAGAAGCTTTGGACAAGATGGTTATTGATGCTAGTAAAAGAATAGACGAAGGCTATAATATTATTATTTTAAGTGATCGTGGTGTAAGTAAAAAAATGGGGGCAGTTCCAATCCTATTAGCATGTTCTAACATCCACCACTGTATGATGAAGCTTAAAAAGAGATCTAAATTCGGAATTGTTATTGAATCATCCGAACCAAGAGAGCCTCACCATTTCTCTATGTTATTTGGATACGGAGCAAGTGCAATAAATCCATACATGGTTAATGAAATAATTGCATTTCATCACAAAAAGAATTTTTTTGGTGATCAGAGTTTAAAATCATCCATTCAGAACTTCAATAAAGCAATAGCCAAAGGAATACTAAAAGTGATGAATAAAATTGGTATTTCAACACTTCACTCTTATAGGGGTTCACAAATATTTGAAGCTCTAGGATTAAGAGAAAGCTTTACTGAAAAATATTTTTCAAACACTCCAACACGAATTGAGGGAATTGGACTATATAGTTTAGAAAAAGAATATTCTAAAAAACATCTTGATGCATTTTCAAAAGAAAATTCTTTTATGAGTTTAGAGATTGGAGGAAGTTACAGGTGGAGAAGAAATGGAGAAGCTCACATGCTTAATCCATCAACAATTTCAAAATTACAGCAAGCAGTTAGAGAAGATAAATTTGAAACCTATAAAGTATATTCCGACTTAATAAATAAACAAAATAAACAATTAATGACCCTTAGAGGGATGTTTAAATTTGTTAACCATGATCCAATTCCAATTGATGAGGTAGAACCTTGGACAGAAATTGTTAAAAGGTTTAAAACAGGAGCAATGTCATATGGCTCTATTAGTAAAGAAGCGCATGAGAACTTGGCAATAGCGATGAATAGAATTGGCGGAAAAAGTAACTCTGGAGAAGGTGGAGAAGATCCATCCAGATTTATAAAAAATGCCAATGGTGTTTGGAAAAATAGTGCCATCAAACAAGTTGCTTCTGGTAGGTTTGGAGTAAGTTCTCATTACTTAACAAATGCTAATGAGATTCAAATAAAAATGGCTCAAGGAGCAAAACCTGGAGAAGGCGGACAATTACCAGGACCTAAAGTCAATCCCTTGATTGCCAAAGTAAGAAATTCAACGCCTTATGTAGGGTTAATTTCTCCCCCTCCTCACCACGACATCTACTCTATTGAAGATTTATCTCAACTAATTTATGACTTAAAAAATGCTAACAGGGAAGCTAGAATAAATGTAAAATTAGTCTCTGAAGTTGGAGTTGGTACAATTGCTGCTGGAGTTGCTAAAGCTAAAGCTGATGTGATATTAATTTCAGGATTTGATGGAGGAACTGGAGCTTCTCCTTTAACTTCTCTTAAACATGCTGGTTTACCTTGGGAACTTGGAATTGCTGAAGCCCAACAAACTTTAGTAATGAATGGACTTAGAGGAAGAATAGTTTTAGAATGTGACGGACAATTAAAGACAGGAAAAGATGTTGCTATAGCGTGTCTTTTAGGGGCAGAAGAGTTTGGATTTTCAACAGCTCCATTAGTTGCTTCAGGATGTATTATGATGAGAGCTTGCCACTTAAATACTTGTCCTGTGGGAATTGCTACTCAAGATCCTGAATTAAGAAAAAACTTTAAAGGAAAACCGGAGCATGTAATCAACTTCATGCATTTTGTTGCAGAAGAACTAAGAGAAATAATGGCAATACTTGGGTTTAGATCAATCAATGAAATGGTTGGGCAAAGTCAAAAAATAAACATGGAGGATGCTGTTAAAAATTATAAAACTAAAGGAATAAATTTATCTAAGATTTTATATAAACCTGATGTTCCTAAAAATGTTTCATTAAAAAACAACTCTAAACAAAATCATAATCTTGAAAAAGTTATAGATTTTAAAATTTTATCAGAAGCAAAATTAGCAATTGAAAAAAAGGTTAAAATGAGTTTGTCCTACAAAATTCAAAATACAGATAGAACTGTTGGAACAATTTTAAGCAATGAAATCTCAAAACTTTACGGAGCTAAAGGACTTCCAAATGACACATTGAAACTTAATTTTAAAGGTGCAGCTGGTCAAAGTTTTGGAGCTTTCAGCACCAAAGGTTTAACCATGAAAATCAGCGGAAATACAAATGATTATTTTGGGAAAGGACTTTCAGGAGCTAAAATTATTGTAAAAACACCTAAAGAATCAACTATTATTTCTCACAAGAATGTTATAACTGGAAATACAGCGCTTTATGGTGCCACCTCAGGAGAAGCTTATATAAATGGAATTGCTGGAGAAAGATTTTGCGTAAGAAATTCTGGAGCCACAGCAGTTGTTGAAGGAGTTGGAGACCATGGGTGTGAATACATGACAG
Source organism: Cryomorphaceae bacterium BACL29 MAG-121220-bin8 (assembly GCA_905182765.1). Classification (GTDB taxonomy): domain Bacteria; phylum Bacteroidota; class Bacteroidia; order Flavobacteriales; family Flavobacteriaceae; genus MAG-121220-bin8. The sequence goes on from CAJJCV010000038.1 coordinate 15,687, forward strand.
GTGGAATAGCACTAATACTTGGAGATATAGGAAGAAATTTTGCCGCAGGAATGAGTGGAGGAATTGCATATATATATAAATCTGAGAAATTTGATAAAAGAAACTTTAACATGGAAATGATTGAGTTTGAAAATCCAAATGATCAAGATTTAGATTACATTAATAAATTAATTGAAAATCACTTTAGCTATACTTCTAGTAAATTAGCCGAAGATCTTTTAATAAATTGGAATAAAGAGTCAAACAACTTTATTAAAATAATGCCTACAGAATATAAATTAGCTTTAGAAAAAATGGCTAAAGAAAAAATTACTGAAATAATCAAATAATTTATATGGGTAAATTAAAAGGATTTATTGAATACGAAAGAACTGAGGAAGGCCTAATTCCGGTTAAAAAAAGAGTTAAAAATTATAAGGAATTTACTCTAAAACCCTCTGATGATAAATTAAAAGAACAAGGTGGAAGATGTATGGATTGTGGAGTACCATTTTGTCATAGTGGATGCCCTCTTGGAAATTTAATTCCAGATTTTAATGATGCAGTTTACAATAATGAATGGAAAAAAGCTTTATACATATTACATTCAACTAATAATTTCCCCGAGTTTACTGGAAGATTATGTCCAGCTCCATGTGAAGCTGCCTGTGTATTAGGTCTTATTAATCCTCCGGTTTCAATTGAAATGATTGAGAAATATATAGTGGAAAGAGGTTTTGAGGAAGGATGGATAAAAGCTAATCCACCTTTAAATAGAACTGGTAAAAAAATTGCAGTTGTGGGATCTGGTCCAGCTGGATTAGCAGCAGCTCAACAACTTAATAAAGCAGGTCACACTGTTGATGTTTTTGAAAGAGATTCTAAAATTGGTGGATTATTAAGATATGGCATTCCTGATTTTAAAATGGAAAAAAATATTATTGACAGAAGATTATCTCAATTAAAAGAAGAAGGTATTAATTTTTTTACAAATAATGAAGTTGGAAAAAACTATCCTATTGAAAAATTAAAAAAATATGATTCAATAGTATTATGTGGAGGAGCAACAATTAAAAGAAATTTACCTATTAAAGGATCTGATTTAAAGGGTGTAAAACAAGCTATGGATTTTTTAAAACTTCAAAATGAAGTTGTTGATGGTTTAAACAAAACCAATGAACCTTTAAATGCAAAAGATAAAAATGTGATAGTAATTGGTGGTGGTGATACTGGATCAGATTGTATAGGGACATCTAATCGTCAAGAAGCAAAATCTGTTACAAATTTCGAGATAATGTCAAAGCCTAGTGAAAACAGAACAAATGAAAATCCCTGGCCATATTGGCCTTTCCAGCTAAAAACAACTTCATCTCACGAAGAAGGTATTCACAGAGAATGGAGTATACTAACAAAAGAATTTGTTGGTGATGAAAACGGAAAAGTTAAAAGCTTAAAAACTGTTGAAGTTGAATGGATTAAAAAAGAAGGTGAAAGACCTCAATTGAAAGAAAGAGAAGGGTCAGAAAAATTATGGCCTTGTGATCTAGCATTATTAGCACTAGGATTTACTGGTCACGAACCTGATTTAATTGACAAACTTGATTTAGATACTAACCTGAATAATCAAATAATAACTAACAACTATCAAACCAGTGTTTCAAATGTTTTTTCTGCTGGAGATATGAGAAGAGGACAATCATTAATTGTTTGGGCGATTTCTGAAGGAAGAGAAGCTGCTTATCAAGTAGATAAATATCTTATGGGACATTCTGAATTAGAAACAAAAGAAAAAGGAGATTTACCAACTGTCAGTTAATATCTAATTGAAAAAATTCCAAACTAGACCAAATCTTATTAAAAAATCTCTGTAAGGATATGATGGAGATGAATAAAAACTATTTCCTGTAATAGAAGAATTTATATGTTCTGCTTTTAAGTACAATCTTGTTTGTTTAATTTTTGCATTAACAAAAAAATCTAACATTGGAAATCCTCCAATTTTCTGTTCGGATTGTATGTGAAAAGAACTAATTAAAGGGTTGTACTCATTAGCAAAATATTTGGAGAAGTAATTAAAAGTAAATCCCGTCTGAATAAACATAGCCCGTTTAAAGACATTATTTGAGTAATAAAAAGTATTTCTAGTAATCAAATTAGGTAAGTTTAAAATCTTCTGACCTTGACTAACTGATTGATAAATTACAGAATTATCTAAAGCGAATTTTCCAAATCGAAATTCTTTTTGCCACTTAAATTTTAAATACTTTACTGTATTTTCATATTGATTTACTTTTGGAATTAAATTAACCTCACCTTCATTGTTTATGGTATCATTATTTAATAATTCAAAGTAAGCTAGATTGTCTATTAAACGATAGTCTAAACTCAGTGAGCCAAATAGATTAGAATTGATTTTGAAAAATAAATTTTGAATTTTCAATAATTTCAAATCATTGCTCCAACTAACTTTTTCATAAGCACTATCAAAAAGCTCAAAATGAAAGCCAGAATGCTTAGATAAGATATCTAAACCTAAAGTATAATTAAATTCTGATTCATTATTCGAATCAAGCGTAAAGTTTATAAGGTCCCCTAGCCTATTTCCAAATAGATTTTTAGAAAATTTTCCACTTATATCATGATTAAAAATTGATTTTTTTAATGCTAAGGAGATCGAATTCTCATTTTCTTTAAAACCCTCATGATTTGTACGTAGAGTATTTGTTTTATAATTGTAATTATAATTTAAGTAAGAGACCATTACATCACCAAAAAACTTAGACTTTAAACTTGTATAAAAAGTATTAGAGACAGTCTTAAGCTCTGTTTTATCGTTAATTTTATTTGAGGCAGGTCCGTAATAATCGCTTGAGTCAGCTTGCTCAAAAGAATTATACATAGTTTCATATTCAAAGACATGACCTAAAGAAAAACTATTAGAATTTTTTAATTTAAACAATAAGATATTCTGATCAAAGAAGTATCGTTTGTTTAAAAAATAACTAGTTGCATTTTCAAATTTTACTGAAAGCTTAGATCTTTCAGTAAACAAATTATCTTCAGATTCAAAATTTATAATTGAGGCATTAGTTAGCCCGCCATTTTCTCTATTTTCTAAATTTTGACTAACATAATGAGTTCTAAGTCTATAATTGTTGTTTTTTGATTTATAATTTGTAGAAAACACAAATTGTTTAAGGCCTGATAATATATTTTGGTAGTTGCCAAGTGATCTCATTCCTTTAAATCCAATAGAAAAATTAAAATTTTCAGATGTATTTGTTGAAAATAACACATCAGTAAATTGACCTTGTTTCATAACTGATTTAAATAAAAGCTCAGTTAATGGGGTAGGAATATTATAATAATTTACATCATTAGAATTAAGGTATATGTCTTTTTTAGAGGAAAAACTAAAAGCAGGTAAAGAAGAATTTTCAAAATCAAAAGTAAGTGAATTATAAGTTTGACCGAGATTTGAAAATTTTAATTTTTCAAGATTGTCTTTTCTTAAAAAATTGAATTTATAAAGCTTCTTAATTGTTAATGAAGTGTCTATATAAGTTGTATCACTGTAATTTTTAAAAATTAAATATTTTTTAATTGATGGTAAATTCTTGTTAGACAAAGAATCTTTTTTGAAGCCAATTGAATTTGTAAAAGAATCTATCGGATTGGAATCTTGACAAAATGTAATATTGACCGAAAATATTATAATTAAAAAAAAGTAATAAAACTTCATTAGTTATATTTAATTCAAAGTTATTCATTTCATTTCATTTATTATTTTAATTATTTCTTAAATTTAATTAAAGTCAATTATGTTAATTAATTCATATTCTAAATTTGTCGAATGCGGAACAGATGAAGCCGGAAGGGGATGTTTGGCAGGGCCAGTTACAGCCGCTGCAGTAATATTACCAAAAGGTTTTATTAACAAAGAATTAAACGACTCAAAAAAACTTTCTGAAAAGAAAAGAAATTATTTAAAAAAAATAATTATTGAGAAGGCAATAGATTACTCAATAGTTCACATACCAGTAAAAATTATTGAAAAGATAAATATTTTAAATGCTTCAATATTAGCAATGAATAAAGCAATTGAAAATTTAAAAATAATTCCTGAATTTATAATTGTTGATGGTAACAGGTTTAATTCTAAACTCAAAATACCGTTTAAATGCATTGTAAAAGGGGATTCAAAGTTTATGAACATAGCTGCGGCATCGATACTAGCCAAAACATCTAGAGACGAATTAATGAAATCTTTATCAAAAAAGGAGCCTTTATATCATTGGGATAAAAACAAAGGATATCCAACCAAAAATCATAGATTGGCAATATCAAAATATGGTATAACTGAACATCATAGAAAAAGTTTTAAGTTACTATAAACTAAAAGAATTGTTCATTACTTTTACAAGAGTATTTTTTATGAAAAAAGAAATTATATTACTGTTGTCATTACTCTTTTTAGGATGTCAAAATAAAATTAATATTAATAGTTTAATTGACCTTGTCCCTGCAGATCCATTATTAATTATTAATTACAAATCAAATTCTAATGTTGAAAATTTTAATCAGAATTTTAATACTTTAATTAATATAAAAATTGATTCTGTTTCAAAAAAATACAGAAATGGTGAAATACTAGTTAGCTATCATAAAATCGGAAAGAAGAACATTGTTCCTGTTTATTTTACGAGTATTGATAACACAAAACATGAGGAAACAATTGACACTATTTTTTATGACGGCTCTCTAATTAAAAGGATTGGGGGAAAAAATAAATATAAATACTCAACTCAAAAAAATAATATTCATATTGAATCTACAAGTAAATTATTAGTTGAAAACTCGATTAGAAAATCAAATCAAGTTTTTAAAATACCTAACAAAGAACTAAGAAAGCTTTATGATATTTCTAATTCAGAAATTTCACTTTTAATTTCAGAAAATATTAAGGATTATTTAGATAATAAAAAACTTTTCAGTTTTTTTAATATCTCAAAATTATCTAACTGGATTCAATATGATATTGATCTAAATCAAAACGGATTAACCTTGAACGGATTAGCATTTCTAAATGATTCAGTTCCAAAAAACATTTCTTATTTAAGTGGAATAAAACCAAGTAAAAGTAATTTCATACAAATAATCCCCAATAGTTTTTCAGATTTCCAAAGAACAGGTTTTAATTATTATAAATACTTAGAAAATTTTGAAAATAATGAATCTATTACAAAAATTAACGAATACAAGAACGACTCTCTTTTAATTGAAATTAATGAATTTGGTATCTTAAAAAATAAACTAGACACTATTCTTTTAGTAAATTTTGAAGATAAAATATTTTTAAATAAGGAAATTATTAAAGTAAGTGAAAGTGATTATGATTATAGAAATTATAAAATTTACAAATTAAAAAAGTCATTAATAAATTATAAAAATTTAAAATTTATTGACGTTAATTTAAAACAAAATTATGCTAGTATTATTGATAACAACCTCGTAATTAGTAACACGAATAATAATTTAGAAAGAATAATAATAAACATTTCAAATTCATCAACTATTAATAAAGAAATTAAGTTCAATCAATCTATAGAGAATATTCCTGAAAAAAGTAATTTTTTAAAAGTATATGATTTAAAAAACTCTGAAAGAAAAACATTAGAATCTGTAAATGCGTCTAATAAAAAATTTCCTTACTTATTAAATCATATCAGATTAGACGAAAATATAATTTACAACACTTACAGCATAATAAAGTCAATTGAAAAAAACAAAACATCCGGAATTAATCTAAACTTTAGTTTTAAAACAGATTATCCGATTCATCTAAATCCAAAATTTGTTATAAACTACGTTACTAAGAAAAAAGAAATTATAGCTCAGGACACTAACAATATATTGTATCTAATTTCTTTGGAAGGAAAATTAATTTGGAAAAAAAATATAGACTCTAAAATTATTGGAGAAATTCATCAAATTGATCTTTATAAAAACGGAAGATTACAATACGCATTCAACACTGAAAATGATTTTCAAATTATAGATAAAAATGGCAAACAGGTTAAAGAGATAAAAAATAAAAATTATTTAGGCTTAACTATTTTTGACTATGATAAAGTAAAAAATTATAGATTTATATTATTTGATACTGATATAAAGTTGTTAAATTCTAAAATGAATAGAGTCCGAGGGTTTAATAAAAAAAATATTAAAGGCACTCAAATAAATAATCCAAAACATTTTAGAATTGGAAAAAAAGATTACTTACTATTTAATTCAAATAACAAACTAAAAATCACTGACCGAAGAGGGAATATTAGAATTAAAAATAATCTTGCTAAGATTGAAAATGAAATATATCTAAATCAAAATTCATTTATTACAATTGATTCCAAAAATAATATTATAAGAATTAATACTAAAGGAGAAATAACTAGAAAGCCTTTGCCCTCTGATGGCAAATATTTATTTAGTGCAGATAAAAATAACTTTACACACTTAAATGAGAACATTTTAACAATAAACGGAAAAGTTACAGAGCTTCAATTTGCAAATTATACTAAACCTGAAATATTTAATGACAATATTGCTATAACAGATACAGACCAAAAAAAAATATATCTTTTTGATTCAAATTCTAACTTAATTCCAAATTTTCCGGTTTTTGGATCTAGTACGATTGATTTTTTTAAAGAAAAAAGTTCGAAAAAATATATAACATGTTTAGGTGAAAACAATGAAATACTAGTCTACTCTTTCTTGTAATTTAGCAGAAAATATTTCAATAAAATGTTTGATTATTTTTTCTTTGACTTCATTTAAACTAATATTTTTCCCAGTTTCTTCAAAAACTGAAGTAACAGATTTGTTTGAAATTCCGCATGGAATAATATTTTCAAAAAAACTTAAATCATTATTTATATTTAAAGCTAAACCATGCATTGTTACCCATCGACTAGCCTTAACACCCATAGCACATATTTTTCTAGAAAAAACTAAATCTGAATCTATCCAAACTCCAGTTTCATTTTTACTTCTTTCCGAGGCAATTCCAATATCGTTTAAAGTTCTAATTACAGTTTCTTCTAAGTATCGTAAATATTTATGAATATCTGTAAAGAAATTATCTAAATCCAATATCGGATAACAAACAATTTGACCTGGTCCGTGACAAGTTATATCACCACCTCGATTTGTATTAAAAAATTGAATTTTTTTATCAATCAACTCATTTTTATTTAACAACAAATTATTAATATCACCACTTTTTCCTAAAGTATAAACATTGGGATGTTCAACAAAAACTAAATGATTTTGAGTTTGAATATTATTATTGGTTCTTCTATTTTTAACCTTGACATCAATTATTTGATTAAATAATTTTAATTGATAATCTAGTGCAATTTGATAATCTACCAAGCCCAAATCATGAACAATTATATGTTTATTCATGTTTTTAATATTTGGGATTATTTAAAATAACTAAAGCTGCAATAACACCTGGAACCCAGCCACATAATGTTAAAATAAAAACAATTACAATTGAGCCACATCCTTTATCTAAAACTGAAAAAGGAGGAAATAAAATCGATAAAATTACTCTCCAAAAACTCAAGTGATTATTTTTTAAATTAACAATGTAAATATATTAATTTAATGAAGAATGAAATACAAAGCTACCTTTATAATTGATTGATTATATTTGAAAAAAAAAAAATAAATATGCTATCCGAGCAAGAGCAAATTAGAAGAGAAAAATTAAATAAACTAAAGGAATTAGGAATTAATCCTTTTCCTGCAGCATTATTCCCAATAAACACTAATTCTTCAGAAATTATTTCAAACTATGAAGAAAATAAAAAAGTTACCATTGCTGGAAGATTAATGTCCAGAAGAATACAAGGAAAAGCTAGTTTTGCTGAGATACAAGATAGTAAAGGAAAAATTCAGGTCTATTTTAATAGAGACGAAATATGTCAGGGAGATGATAAAACTATTTATAATGAAGTTTATAAAAAACTTCTTGATATAGGCGATATTATTGGAATTGAAGGTGAGTTATTTACTACTCAAGTTGGACAAAAAACAATTCTTGTTAAGAATTTCACATTATTAACAAAATCAATTAAACCAATCCCTTTACCTAAAACAGATTCTGAAGGAAATACATATGATGAATTTTCGGATCCAGAGTTAAGGTACAGACAACGTTATGTAGATTTAATAGTTAACCCTGAAGTAAAAGAAACATTTATAAAGAGAACTAAAATCATTAACATTATACGTTCATTTTTTAATAATAACGATTATTTAGAAGTTGAAACACCTATTCTACAACCAATTCCGGGTGGAGCATCGGCAAGACCATTCGCAACTCATCACAATGCATTAAACACGCCGCTTTATTTAAGAATTGCAAACGAACTTTATTTAAAAAGACTAATAGTAGGTGGTTTTGATGGGGTCTATGAATTTGCAAAAGCTTTCAGAAATGAAGGCATGGACAGAACACATAATCCTGAATTCACCATGGTTGAATTATATGTTGCATATAAAGATTATTACTGGATGATGAAAATGACTGAATCATTATTAGAAAAAGTTGCCATTGAATTAAATAGCTCAACTATTGTTAATCTAAATGATACAGAAATAAATTTTAAAGCTCCTTTTAAACGTATTAGTATACTTAATTCTATAAAAGAACACACAGGCATAGATATTTCACAAATGAATGAAAATCAACTTTTCAAAACTGCCCAAAAACTTGGTATTGAAGTGGACAGTACAATGGGAAAAGGCAAACTAATTGATGAAATTTTTGGAGAAAAATGTGAACACAAATATATTCAACCTACTTTCATCACTGATTATCCAAAAGAGATGAGTCCATTAACCAAGGAACACAGAGATAATCCGGAATTAACTGAAAGATTTGAATTACTTGTAAATGGCAAAGAACTTGCCAACGCATATTCAGAGCTTAATGATCCAATCGATCAATTAGAAAGGTTTGAAGATCAATTAAAACTTTCAGAAAAAGGTGATGATGAAGCTATGTTTATTGATAGTGATTTTATTAGAGCTCTTGAGTATGGAATGCCTCCAACATCTGGAATAGGAATTGGAATAGATAGATTAGTTATGTTATTCACTAATAACGTATCTATACAAGAAGTACTTTTCTTTCCACAGATGAAACCTGAAAAAAAGAATATTGCTTTAAGTGAAGAAGAAAAAAATATTCTAAAAATTATAAAAACCAGTCCAGCTGAAGAACTTATTAAAATAAAAAATGATTCTGGCCTGTCTAATAAAAAATGGGATAAAGCGATTAAAGGTTTAACTAAAAACAAACTAGTTTTAGTAAAGAAAATTGATGATAAATTATTTATTGAGTTAATAGAATAAACATTCATTTAAGAATTTTTTAAAATAATCCTGATTTTAATAAGAAAAAATTAAATATTTCTTAATTATAACAATATTTATTTAATATATTCATAATTGAAAAATCATCATTATGAACAAATCCAATATATTTACATTTCTAATTTGTCTACTAATTTCTATAAGCCTCAATGCACAAAAACCTAGTGCCAAAGAAGACTCAAAAAAACCTAAAAAAGAAAAGACTTATAAGGAGATTATTACAAAAGAAGCAATGACTGACAAAGGGCTATTTGATATTCATAAAGTTAAAGACAAATATTATTATGAAATAAATGATTCACTTCTTGGAAGAGAGATGTTAATGGTTACTAGAATTGCTAAAACAGCATCTGGACTTGGTTTTGGAGGAGGAAAGCAAAACACTCAAGTTTTAAGATGGCAGAAAAAAGATTCCAAGATATTATTAAGAGTAGTTTCTCATAATATAGTTGCATCTGATTCACTTCCAGTAAGTGAAGCTGTCTTAAATTCAAATTTTGAGCCAATTTTATATAGTTTTAAAATAGAAAGTAAGGGAATTGATTCTATTTCAACACTAATTGACGTTACAAAACTTTTTAATGAAGATGTAAAGCCATTAGGGTTTCCCCAAAGTAGAAGAAAAGGATATAAAATATCAAGTTTAAATTCTAAAAAATCTTTTATTGAATCAATAAAAAGTTATCCTGAAAATATAGAATCAAGACATGTAAAAACATATAATTCTTCATCACCACCATCAAATTCCAGTACTGGAACAATATCACTTGAAATTAATAATTCAATGATATTATTACCTAAAACACCTATGAAAAGAAGATATTTCGATCAAAGAGTTGGATGGTTTGCCAGAAGTCAAGTTGATTATGGATTAGATGTCCAAGAAAGCAAATCTTTAAAATATTTAGACAGATGGAGGTTAGAAGTAAAAGATGAAGATTTAGAAAAATTTGAAAATGGTGAATTAGTTACTCCAAAAAAACAAATCGTATATTATATTGATAGGGCCACACCTGTAAAGTGGAGAAAATATTTAAAACAAGGTATAGAAGATTGGCAAGCTGCGTTTGAGGAAGCTGGATTCAAAAATGCAATAATTGCGAAGGATCCTCCAACAAAAGAAGAAGATCCGGAATGGAGTCCTGAAGACGTAAGGTATTCTGTTGTTAGATACTTAGCTTCTCCAATACCAAATGCCAATGGTCCTCATGTGAGTGATCCAAGATCAGGAGAAATTTTAGAATCCGACATTAATTGGTATCACAATGTAATGACATTACTAAGGAATTGGTTTTTTGTTCAAACTGCAGCTATAAATGAAGATGCTAGAGGAGTTTCTTTTGATGATGAAGTAATGGGAAGGTTAATAAGATTTGTTTCAGCACATGAAGTTGGACATACTATAGGATTACCACATAATATGGGTAGTAGTAGTGCATATCCTGTAGATTCACTTAGATCTGCATCATTTACAAAAAAATTCGGAACTGCTCCTTCTATTATGGATTATGCTAGATTTAATTATATAGCTCAACCAGAGGATAAGGGTGTTGCTTTAATGCCAGATATTGGAGTATACGATAAACATGCTGTGAGATGGGGTTACAGACCTATTCCTAATGCAAAAACAGCAAAAGATGAAAAGAAAACATTAGACAAGTGGATAAGAGATAATGAAAATAGCTTAATGCATAGATTTGGAAGTGCTGGTATTGATCCAAGCTCACAGACAGAAGATTTAGGAGACGATGCCGTTAAGGCAAGTGAATATGGAATATTAAATTTAAAAAGAATTGTTCCAAACCTTACTAAGTGGACATCTGAAGACGGAAAAGACTACTCAGATCTTCAAACAATGTATGGGCAAGTACTCACACAGTTCAATCGATATATGGGTCATGTAAGCTCTAACATTGGTGGGGTATATCAATATTATAAAACTTATGATCAAGAAGGTCCAGTTTATACACACGTGAAAAAGTCTCATCAAAAAAAATGTATGAATTTTTTAAATGACCAACTTTTTGAAACGCCAACATGGATGATTGATAATAACATTCTTAACAAAATTGAATTTGCTGGAATTACAAATAGAATTAGAAGTACTCAATCTAGAACTCTTAATAGTATTTTAGATTTTGGTAAAATGGCAAGACTTATTGAAAATGAAGCAATAAACGGTAAAAATGCCTATTCTTTAATTGATATGATGTCAGACTTAAAAAAAGGAATTTGGAAGGAATTATATTCACATAAAACGATTGATGTATATAGAAGAAATTTACAATTTGCTTACTTAGATAGGATTAGTTATATAATGAACGAAGAACAGGGTTCATTACCGTCTTGGGCTAGAGGAAGAGTTACATCTGTAAAAGTGAGTCAGTCTGACATAAGAACAATAGCTGTTGGACAATTATTAGAATTGAAAAAAGACATTAAAAGGCATAAAAATAGATCTGATAAAATGACTAAAATGCATTTAGACATGGCAATGGCAAAAATCAATAAAATACTTGTTGGAAAGCCTATTTAAAGAGTTTTTGAAACTTTTATTAATGCATCAAGTGTGAAATCTACATCATCATATGTAAGTGCATCGTTTAAAAAGTAACTTTCAAATGCACTAGGAGGAAGATAAACACCTTCTTTTAGCATACCATGAAAATACTTTTTAAATTTTTCATTATTGCCTTTTTGAGAAGTTTTAAAATCTATAACATCTTCTGAACAAAAATGTAACGAAATCATAGATCCTAAGCGATTTATTTTGAAATCTAATGATGTTTTACCAAGCACTTCATACATTCCTTTTTCTAAATAAGAAGATTTTTCATCTAAACTTTGATAAATATTATCGTTCAATTTTAATTCTGACAAAGTAGCTAATCCAGCTGACATTGCAAGAGGATTTCCACTAAGAGTACCAGCTTGATAAACCGATCCTTCAGGTGAGAGTTTATTCATTATTTCGTTTCTAGAAGAAAAAGCTCCAACAGGTAACCCTCCGCCAATAACTTTTCCATAAGTAACTATATCTGCATTCACACCTAAAACTTCTTGAGCTCCTCCCTTAGCAAGTCTAAAACCAGTCATCACTTCATCAAAAATTAAAAGACAATTGTTCTGATCACATAATTTTCTTAAGCCCTCAATAAATCCATTTTGTGGAATAACACAACCCATATTACCAGCAACAGGTTCAATTATAATAGCAGCAACTTCATCTTTATTTTTTTGAAAAAGTTCTTTTACATAATTCAAATTATTATATGGAGCAATTAAAGTATCCTTAGCAGTACCTTTAGTAACTCCGGGACTGTTTGGAGTTCCAAAAGTTACTACTCCACTACCCGCTTCAATTAAAAAGGAGTCAGAGTGTCCATGATAACATCCAGAAAATTTTATTATTTTTTCTTTATTGGTAAATCCTCGCGCTAATCTAATAGCACTCATACAAGCTTCTGTTCCTGAATTAACAAACCTAATTTTTTCCATTCCTGGAACCATAGACAAAGATAATTTGGCTAGATCTGTTTCTAAAATTGTTGGCATTCCAAAAGAGGTTCCGTTTTTAGCTGTTTCTGAAATTGCTTTAATCACCTTAGGATGTGCATGACCTAATATCATTGGTCCCCATGAAGAAATATAATCTATATATTTATTTCCATCTTCATCATAAACATAAGCGCCTAAAGCTTTTGATGCAAAAATAGGTGAACCACCAACTGACTTAAAAGCTCTTACAGGTGAATTAACACCACCAGGAATATATTTTTTTGCTTCATTAAAAAGCATGCTACTTCTTTTGTACAACATTATTTGTTAATTATTTTTAAAGATTGGCCTACACTTAAATTGTTATTTTTTATTTTATTTAACTTAATAAGTTCAGAAACACTAATGTCAAGTTTTTTTGAAATTGAATATAAAGTATCACCTTTTTTAACGACATATAATGATTTAGTATCAATCTTTACTTCAACTTGTTTTTTTGATAATTTTTTTTCTCTAGACTTATTGAGTGGTTTTTTTGAACCATCCAGTTTCCAAAGCTCATACCTTTCTATAATTGAAATTAATTTGTCTGCATACTTCGGATCAGTTGCATATCCTGCTTTCTTAAGACCTTTCGCCCATTTAACATAATTTCTCTTATTTAATTTAAATAAAAAATTATATCGATCTCTAGATTCTAAAAATATAGAATGATCTCTATAAGATTTATCTGGATTTTTATACTTTCTAAAACATTCTCCTTTTGCATCGTCATCGTGATAAACTTTCTTCCCTTTCCAACCCTTATGGCATTTAATTCCAAAATGATTATTAGATTTTAATGCAAGACTACCTTTACCCGAATTAGACTCTAATATACCCTGAGCCATTGTAATACTAGCTGGAATTCCAAATTTTTTCATTTCATCAATTGAAATTTTAGAATAAGTATTAACATACCAATGTGTTCTTTGTTCATTGGTCATTGTCTTAAAAAAACGATTAACAGATTTAACTGATTTATTTTTTATTTTTTTTGGATTATTATCACGATAAGATACTTTTTTGACGCCGCATGAGTTAAAAAAAACAATAAAAGCTAATATTAATAATTTATAGTTTCGCATCCTTTCTTTTTAAGTAGTTCATTAATTCCAATTGAAGACTGAGTGCCTCCAGTATTTATAATTAAAATATTTTTTCCAAATCTCCATTTATTTTTATTAATCAAATCAATTATGTTAAAGATCATTTTAGCATTGTATATAGGATCTAATTTGATATTATGACTTTTATAAAATTTATTAATGAAATTTATTAATTCGTTATTAAATTTTGCATAACCACCAAAACAACTGTCATCAAATATTTTCCAGTTATTTTTTTTTACAAATCTATTAATTACTTCGTTTATATTACTATTATTAAGAGCAGAAAAACCTAGTATTTTTTGATTACTTAAACTAGAATTAACTAAACCAGAAAAAGTTCCACCAGAACCAACCGGTACGCAAACTACATCAAAAAATTCTTTATCATGTTCTGTTAATATCTCCTCACAACCCTTGATTCCAAAAATATTTGTTCCACCTTCTGGAACTATGTACGAATTCTTGTATTTATTTTTTAACTCAAGAATATATTCATTTGTGTTTCGTTTTCTATAATTCTCCCTTGATATAAAATCGAAATTCATTCCAAAATCAGAACATTTTTTTAAAGTTGAATTAAGTTTAGAATTTTTAAGTTCTTCTCCTCTGACTATTGCTAAAGTTTCAATTCTTTCAACTTTTCCTAAGTAAGCAACTGCTAATAAATGATTCGAAAAAGCACCACCAAAAGTAATTAAAATCGAATTTTTGTTTTTTTTAAATTCCTTTAAATTATACTTTAATTTACGAAATTTATTTCCTGAAATAATAGGATGAATCAAATCCTCTCTTTTCATATAAAATCTAAGGTCTTGGTTTAAATATGAAAAATCTAAAGAAATATTTTCTGTTTTAATATTGTGGAAAAAAGACATTTATATGAATAAAATTATGATCTGAAATTAAATAAATATAAATTTAAATAAATTAAAGGCACAATTTTTGTGTTATATATAAAAAACTAATTATGAAAAATTTTAATTTGTTTACAATTACATTTCTTATTTCACTAATATTAGCAAGTTGTGGTTCCGTAAGAGTTGCTTCAGATTATGATTCAGAAGCTGATTTTTCGAAATATAAAACTTTCGCCTTTTATAAATCAGGTATTGATAAAGTTGAAATCTCAGATATTGATAAAAAGAGAATACTTAAATCGATACAAAGCTCATTATTAAATAAAGGATTAACTATTGATGAAAATCCTGATGTTCTAATTAATATTGCTACTAAATCCTCGGAAAATATTTACATAGATAATACTTTTTACAGCCCTTATTACACAGGTTGGTATCCTAACTATGGAAGAGGTCATAGACAAGTAGCCTATTCAACCTCTGAAGGAGCTTTATATATAGATGTAATCGATACTAAGACTAAGCAATTAATTTGGCAAGGTAAAGGAACCGGAGTTTTATCTAGTAGTAAAAAGACAAATAGAGATGTTCTTGTAAGTTCTTTTGTAACTAAAATTTTAGAAGTATATCCTCCTGAAATTGAAACTAAATAATTTAAAACAATTTTTTAGCTTCTAAAATTAATTTTGAAATTCCTTTGAGATTAGTCCCGCTGGCGTTTGCAAAAAATGGTTGCCCTCCACCAGATCCATCAATATACTGACTCAGGTCTTTAACAATATTATTCGCATTTATATTTAAAGATTGAACTAGTGTTTTAGAAATATAACAGGTTAAATAAGCTTTACCTTCATTTATACATACTAGTATTAAAAACAGGTTTTCTATTTGTTTTCCTGCACCAAATGCTAAATTTTTTAATAATTCAGGGGAGCATGAAAGTTGATTACAACAAAAATTAACAGAATTCTTTTTTTCAGTCTGATTAACAATTTCGTTCAAGTAAAACTTAGATAATTCAATACTGTAATTATTAAGTTTTTTACTTAATTGTATATTTTGATTTTTAAGCTTATTAATAGCTACTAAAACATCCTTTTCATTATTTAATAAAGAATTAACTTTATCTAAAGTATTTATTTTTTCATTTAAATAATCCTTAGCAGCTGTTCCGCTTATTGCCTCTATTCTTCTAATTCCCGTTGAAATTGCTGATTCAGACTTAATAATAAAATTTTTAATTAAACTCGTGTTGTTAACGTGAGTTCCTCCACAAAGCTCAAATGAATTTCCGAATTTTACGGATCTAACTTTGTCACCATACTTTTCACCAAACAATGCAATTACTCCACTATTCAAGCATTCGTTATAATCGGCTGATCTGTTTTCTTTAAGATCTAAATGATCATTAATTTTTTTATTTACAAAATTCTGAACATTTTTAATTTGAATCTCACTTAATTTTTCAAAATGAGAGAAATCAAATCGTAAATATTTATCAGAAACCATAGAACCTTTTTGCTGAACATGACTTCCAAGAACATGTCTTAGAGCTTCATGTAACAAGTGTGTAGAAGTATGATTACAAGAACTATTAAGCCTAGTATCTTTATCAACGAAAACAGTTATTTGCGAATTTAATGCATTTGGAAGTTGATTAGTTACATGAATTATAGTATCATTTTCTTTAACTGTATTAATAATCTTTATAGTATAATCTTCGACTGTTTTTATATAACCAGTGTCTCCAATTTGACCACCACCCTGAGCGTAAAATGGTGTAGATTCAAAAACTAAATGAAAAACAGAATCTCCCTTTTTAGTAATCGACTCCCTATACATTGATATTTTAGTTTCAGCATATAGCTGATCGTATCCTAAAAATTTTGTTTGTTGAAAATTATCATGTAAAGATATCCACTCATGATTTTGATTATTAACAGCAGCTTTTGATCTATTTTTTTGCTCTTGCATTAAACTATCAAATTGATTTGCATCATAATTCATGTTTTTTTCTCTTAAAATAAGAGCCGTTAAATCAACAGGAAACCCAAATGTATCATATAACTCAAAAGTATTTGATCCGGATATAGTATCTGTTTTGTTTTTAGATATTATTTCATCGAGTTTAACAATTCCTTTATCCAAAGTTCTTAGAAAAGATTCTTCTTCTTTTTTAATAACATTTTCAATAATATCAATTTGTAAGTTTAATTCTGGGAAAACAGAGGAAAACTGATTTGAAAGAGTCTTAACTAGTTTGAATATAAATGGTTGTTTTAAATTTAAAAACGTGTAACCATACCTAATTCCTCTTCTTAAAATCCTTCTTATAACATAGCCTGCACCATTATTGGAAGGCAGCTGACCATCTGCAATAGAAAAAACAACTGCTCTTAAATGATCAACGATAACCCGAAATGCTATATCAGATTTTTTTGCATCTCCATATTTTACATCACAGATATTTTCTAAATCCTTGATTAAAGGAGTAAATACATCAGTATCATAATTAGATTTAACTCCTTGTAAAACCATACAAAGTCTCTCAAAGCCCATTCCAGTATCAATATGCTTTGAGGGAAGGTTTTCTAAGCTTCCATTGTTTTTTCTATTGTACTGAATAAAAACTAAATTCCAAATTTCAATAACTTCCGGATGGTCTTTATTAACCAAACCATTTCCAGGTGTAATGGATTTATCTTTTTCAGATCTTATATCTACGTGAATTTCAGAACATGGACCACAGGGTCCAACATCACCCATTTCCCAAAAATTATCTTTTTTATTACCTAAAATAATTTTGTCTTTGTCAACTATCTTAGACCAAATATCAAAAGCATCTTGATCTAAATTTGTATTATCGTCTTTAGAACCCTCAAAAATTGTAACATATAATGATTCTTTATCTATTTTATAAATATCAGTTAACAATTCCCATGCCCATATAATTGCCTCTTCTTTAAAATAATCTCCAAAACTCCAATTACCAAGCATTTCAAACATGGTATGATGGTAAGTATCAATACCTACTTCTTCTAAATCATTATGTTTTCCAGAAACTCTTAAACATTTTTGGGTATCAGTAACTCTTTTGTTATCAATAATTGAGTTTCCTAAAAAGTTATCTTTAAATTGATTCATTCCTGCATTTGTAAACATTAATGTAGGATCGTTTTTTATAACCATAGGAGCAGATTTAACCACTTTATGATTTTTATTTTTGAAAAAATCGATAAACGTAGAACGAACTTTATTAGAATTCATTAAATATTAAATTAGTAATAGATATTAAAAAAAACAATTTTATATATTTACTTATATTATGTAAAGTAATTTAAGCGTAAAATTAGTATATTTTAATTAATGTTTAAGACCAAATATTATTACGACACAAAAACACTTTCTTACAGAAAGATTAAAGTAAGTAAAGGAGTTCAGTTAAGAAATATTTTAACTTTTTTAATTGCTTCTTCATTCTTTGGAATTATAGCTTTATTAACTCTGCTTAAATCTCCTTTGATTAATACACCTACAGAACTTTCACAAGCAAGAGAAATCTCAAATTATAAATTTCAATTTGAGTTGATGAACAAAAAACTAAATCAACTCAACATTGTACTTAACGAAATTGAACAAAGAGACAATAATATTTACAGAGTATTATTTGAAACAAACCCAATTCCTAGTGAAGTTAGAAAAGCTGGATTTGGTGGTGTTAATAGGTATGAAGATTTAGAAGGTTTTGATAATTCTAAATTAGTAATTGAAACAACTAAAAAAATTGAAATACTTACAAAACAAATTGTTATTCAATCAAAATCTCTTGATGAAATAGAAAGGTTAGCTAGTGAAAAAGAAAAGCTTATGTCTGCAATTCCATCAATTATGCCAGTTAAAAAAAGTGATTTAACAAGAATGGCCTCGGGATTTGGTTACAGAACAGATCCATTTAATAAATCAAGAAAAATGCATTCAGGAATGGATTTTACCGCCCCCAGAAATACTCCTGTTTACGCAGCTAGCGATGGTAGAATCCTAAGAGCTGATTCTAGATCATCTGGATATGGAAAACATATTAGAATTGACCACGGTTTTGGCTATGTAACTCTATATGCTCATCTAAACAAGTATAATGTAAAAAGGGGTCAAAAAGTAAAAAAAGGAGATGTTATTGGCTATGTAGGTAGTACTGGTAGATCACAAGCGCCTCACCTACATTATGAAGTTCAAATTGATAAAAAAAGAGTTAATCCAATTAATTTTTATCTTGGAAATCTTACTCCAGATGAATTTGACGAACTGCTTAGTTTAGCTAATCAAGAAAATCAATCTCTAGATTAATGCATGTTAATTTACCTCAAAAATTATATTATAGTATAGGAGAAGTTTCTAAAGCGTTTAATGTTAATGCATCACTTATTAGATTTTGGGAAAAAGAATTTCAAGAATTAAATCCAAAAAAAAACAACAAAGGAACCAGAAGATATTCATCAATAGATATTGAAAAACTTCAAATAATACACCACTTAGTAAAAGAAAAAGGATATACCCTTGATGGAGCTAGAGATCAATTAAAAACATTAAATAAAAATTTTGAAGTGATTAAAAAATTAGAAAAAATAAAAACAAGTTTATTAAATATCAAAAACGAGCTTTAATTATTTTTTTCTAAAGAATATTCTAATAGGCACTCCATTAAAATCATAAATCTCTCTTATTTTATTTTCTAAAAACCTTTTGTAAGGATCCTTAATGTATTGAGGAAGGTTACAGAAAAATGCAAATTGAGGGAATGAAGAAGGGAGTTGAGTACAAAATTTAATTTTAACATACTTTCCTTTATACGCTGGTGGAGGCGTTTTTTCAATTATTGGAAGTAGGCATTCATTAAATTTTCTAGTAACGATTTTTTTTGATCTAGTTTTAAAGACTTCCATGGCAGTTTCAATAGCTTTGAAAATTCTTTGTTTTGTTAAACTAGATATGAATATAATTGGGACATCTGTAAAAGGCTCTAGTTCTTTTCTAATTTGCTCTTCGAAGAGTTTTATTGTATTTGTTTTTTTATCAACTAGATCCCATTTATTGACTAAAATCACAATCCCTTTATTATTTCTTTCAGCTAACCAAAAAATATTTTTCACTTGACTATCAAAAGATCTAGTAGCATCAAAAATTATTAAACACACATCAGCATTTTCTATAGTTCTAATAGATCTAACAACTGAGTAAAATTCAACATCATCATTTATTTTAGATTTTTTTCTAATGCCAGCAGTGTCAATTAATTTAAAATCAAAGCCAAAACGATTAAAATGTGTGTCAATACTATCACGTGTTGTTCCAGCTAAATCCTTAACTACATAACGATCTATTCCAAGCAAAGCATTAATAAATGAAGACTTACCAGAATTAGGGCGACCAACTACAGCAAATCCTGGAATTTGATCATTTTCTATTACTGAATCTTCTGGCATTAATGAAACTAATGAATCTAGTAATTCTCCTGTTCCTCCTCCATTAATCGAACTTATATTGAAGATTTTTTCAAAACCAAGTGAATGAAATTCAGTAGATTCTAATTGTCTTTTAGAATTATCTACTTTATTTACAGCAAGTAATACATCTTTACTGGATTTATGTAATAATCTTGAAATTTCACTATCCATAGAACTAATACCTGTTTCAACATCAACAACAAAAACAACAATATCTGCTTCTTCAATAGCTATCATCACTTGAGCATTAATTTCTTTTTCAAAATTATCGTCTCCGCCTAGCATAAAACCTCCAGTATCGATAACAGTAAAATCCTTTCCGTTCCAAAATGAATAACCGTAGTGTCGATCTCTTGTTACACCACTTTGAGAATCAACAATTGCATCTCTTTTTTGTATTAGTCTGTTAAAAAATGTTGACTTCCCGACATTTGGTCTTCCAACAATAGCTACAATAGAACTCATTATGAATTTTTTAAAAGGTGTACAAAACTAAACTTTTATTTTAATAAAAATTATTTTTGATGATATCCGAATTTCTTAAGTTGATTCTCGTCAGAACGCCAGTTTTTATTAACCTTAACCTGAAGGTCTAGAAATATCTTTATATTGAAAAATTTTTCAATATCAATCCTGGCTTGAGTACCAACTTTTTTTATAGCAGCACCTTTATGACCAATTATAATTCCTTTTTGGGAATCTCTTTCTACAATAATAATAGATCTGATCTTAATAATAGTTTCCTCTTCAAAGAAATCTTCAGTAACAACTTCAACAGAGTAAGGAATTTCTTTTTTAAAATTTAATAATATTTTTTCTCTAATTATCTCATTTACAAAAAAACGTTCACTCTTGTCGGTTAGTTGATCTTTAGGAAAATAAGGGGGTGATTCGGGACTTAATTCAACTAATCTATCTAATAATTTATCAATATTAAATGATTCTTTTACTGAAATTGGCCAAATCTCAGCATTTGGAACTTTGTTTTTCCAAAAATCTAACTCGAAATCTAGTTTTTCTTGGTCAATTAAATCAATTTTATTAATAATAATTAAAAGAGGAACTTTAATATTTACAATCTTATTAAATAAAGAATCGTCTTTTAAGTTATGATCTCTATACTCAACCATATATAAAAGGATGTCAGCATCTTCTGTGGCAGGCAATACAAAATCCATCATAGACTTATGAAGTTTATGAGCTGGTTTAATTATACCTGGCGTGTCAGAAATTACTAGCTGAAAATCATCATTGTTAATAAGAGCCAAAATCCTATGTCTTGTAGTTTGCGCCTTTGAGGTGATTATAGATAACTTTTGACCTAACAAGAAATTAGTTAAGGAAGATTTACCAACGTTTGGATTACCTATAATATTTACAAAACTAGATTTATGCATACACATGCGAATTTAAGATTGTTAATTAAGATTTAGAAGATTTTGCATAAAAATTAAATAATTTTTGAACAAAGCACAACATAAACACCTTTACACTTAACAATTCACAAGTAATCTAAGAAAAAATTGTGAGAAGATGAATATAAGAGTAAAACGTGTTTTATATGTACAATAAAAAGAATAATTTACCTATACAACACTTAAACATTTAAAATTATTAAAACAACACATATTAAACTAAAAAAAAAATTTCAGGTTAAAACAAAACATTTAATACTAAAAAAACGGTTTTAATAAATGTAAAGGTTTTATAAACAAAATATAAAAATAATACGCCTATTTTTAAGATATAGTTCCTCAATAAAATAATATCGTGTTTAGGTTTGTAAACTAATAATTATTTGAGAAATACTGTTTTAAAATAAAATATGCCCGAAAAGATTTACGTTGGTGATTTAGAATCATTGTTCAATGATAAAAAAGTTGAAGGAAAACAATTAAAAATTGCAAATGAAAATTTTTATAAAATTTCCAATGTAGATAAAATGCGTCCATTCTTTATGAGTATTGTGAGCAATTCCAATCATTGGATGTTCATTTCGAGCACAGGAAGTTTGTCTGCTGGAAGAAAAAATAGTGAATTCGCTCTTTTTCCTTATTACACCGATGATAAAATTACAGAATCAAGCGAAACTACAGGAAGTAAAACTATTTTAGTTATAAAAATTGCTAATAAAAATTACTTATGGGAACCTTTTTCAAATAAATATTCTGGAGTTTACAATATTTCAAGAAATATTTATAAAAACACTATTGGAAATAAAGTAATTTTTGAAGAAATCAATCATGATTTAAACGTTGAATTTAGTTACCAATGGAACTCAAGTAATAAATATGGTTTTGTTAGAAAATCATTTATAAAAAATACTTCAAAGAAAAGTATACAAATAAATATTCTTGACGGACTTCAAAATATTTTACCATACGGAGTAGGAGAAGGACTTCAAAATGCTCAAAGTAATTTAGTTGACGCATATAAAAAATGTGAATTAGAAAAAGAAAGTAAATTAGGAATCTTCACCCTTAGTGCTATTATAGTTGATAAAGCAGAGCCAAGTGAAGCATTAAAAGCAAACTCTTTATGGACAACTGAAATTAACAATACAAAACACCTCTTATCCTCTCTGCAGCTTGATGATTTCAGAAAGGGAATTAGCTTGAAAAGTGAAAATGAAATTAAAGCTGAAAAAGGTGCTTATTTCATAAATAAGAAAATTGAGTTAAAAGAAAATTCTTCTAATGATTGGATGATTATTTGTAATGTTAACCAAACAATTTCTGATGTTGTTAGCTTAAAAAAATCAATAATTGAAGATAAAGAAATCCGATCTGAAGTTGAAAATGACATAGTACTAGGTTCATCAAACTTAAGAGAACTAGTTGGAAATGCTGATGGATTACAGCTAACTAATGATAAACTTAGAATGATTAGACATTTTTCTAATTCAATGTTTAATATAATGAGAGGAGGTATTTTTGATGATAATTATCAAATAGAAAAAAATGACTTTCTACCCTATTTAAGTAAAGCGAATTTCTCAATTTACCAGTCTTTTAATGAAACTCTTAATAATCTTCCTGATACTTTTAGTTTACATTATTTAAAATCAATTTCAGAAAATATCTCAAATCATGATTTTAAAAGGTTGTGTACAGAATATCTACCATTAAAATTTAGCAGAAGGCATGGTGATCCAAGCAGACCTTGGAATAAGTTTTCAATTAATACTAAAAGTGAAATAGATGGATCTAAAATTTTGGATTACCAGGGAAATTGGAGAGATATTTTTCAAAATTGGGAAGCCTTAGCATATTCATATCCTCAATTTATTGAGGGAATGATTCATAAATTCTTAAATTCCACAACTTTTGACGGATACAATCCATACAGAGTCACAAAGGATGGATTTGATTGGGAAACCATTGAACCAGATAACCCTTGGTCATACATAGGTTACTGGGGAGATCATCAAATTATTTATCTTTTAAAATTTTTAGAATTCATTGAAAATCACTTCCCTAAGAAACTATACAAATATTTTTCAAAAAGTTTGTTTGTATATGCCAATGTCCCTTATAAAATTAAATCTTATGAAAAGATTCTAAAAGACTCTAAAAATACAATTGATTACGATCATCAAAATGAATTATTAATTAAAAAAAGAAGAGGTGAAATTGGAATTGACGGATCATTAGTACACAATAAAAATTCTGAAATTTACAGAGTAAACTTTATAGAAAAGATTTTAGCGACTTTACTTTCAAAAGTTTCAAATTTTGTACCTGAAGGCGGAATATGGATGAATACTCAAAGACCTGAGTGGAATGACGCAAACAACGCATTAGTTGGTAATGGAATTTCAATGGTAACTTTATATTATCTGAGAAGATTTGTTAATTTTTTTAATTCATTATTAGAAAAAACTGACCTTATTTCGGTTGAAATTTCTTCTGAATTAAACAAGTTTTTTAATGATATTTATTTTGCTTTAAGTGAAAATAACAAAGTTATTAACTCATCAATTTCTGATTATGACAGAAAAAAAATAGTTGACTTACTTGGTACAGCAGGCTCAAATTATAGAAATAAAATTTACGACAATAGTTTTTCTGGAATTAAATCTGCAATTGGAATAAAAGAAATTACGGAATTCACACAACTTCTTCTAAAATATATAGATCATTCTATTGATTCCAATAAAAGAAGTGATAAGCTTTACCATGCTTACAATCTATTAACTATAAATGAAGATAAAATATCAGTTTCACACTTGCCAGAAATGCTTGAAGGCCAAGTTGCTGTTTTAAGTTCTGGATATTTAAGTTCAAAAGAAAACTTAGAAGTTTTAGATGCTCTTAAGTCTAGTTCATTATTTAGAGAAGATCAATATAGTTATATACTTTACCCTGATAAAGATTTAGGCTTATTCTTAGACAAAAACACTATTCCTTCTTCAAAAGTCAATGGATCTAAATTGTTAAAAGAATTATTGAATGATGGAAATGAACAAATTGTTTCAAAAGACTGTGAGGGTGTTTACCATTTTAATTGTGATTTTAATAATGCAAATGGATTAATAAGTGAATTGAATTTGTTGCCAGAAAAATATCATGAACTTGTAAAGGATGAATACAATAAAATTCTTGGGGTTTTTGAAGACGTATTTAACCATAAAGAATTTACTGGTCGATCTGGAACTTTCTTTGGATATGAAGGACTAGGTTCAATATACTGGCACATGGTATCTAAACTTTCGTTAGCTGTTTTAGAAACTACTAAGAAGGCTTTAAAAGAAAATGACAAAAATTTAGTTGGAAGATTTTTTGATCACTACTTTGAAGTTTTAGAAGGAATTGGAGTTAATAAATCACCTAAACTATATGGTGCTTTTCCAACTGATCCCTACTCTCATACTCCTGCAGGCAAAGGAGCTCAACAACCAGGAATGACTGGTCAAGTTAAAGAAGATTTCATTTGTAGATTTGGAGAGCTTGGCGTTGAAATAAATGAAGGGATCTTAAGCTTCAACCCAATTATGCTAAGAAATGAAGAATTTTTAAAAACTCAAGAAACCTTTAGATATGTAAATATCTCTAAAGAGAAATCTTTATTAGAAATAGAAAAAAATTCATTGTGTTTCACATATTGTCAAGTTCCAATAATCTATTTAAAAGCTTTAGAAAATAAAATCACAGTTCAACTTAACGATGGAAACATTATAAATTTTAAAGACAATCAATTAAATAAAGAAACAAGTGCTTCGATTTTCAATAGAGATAATAAAATCAATAAAATAACAGTATCAATTGTAAAATGAAAAAAAACCTAATAAATAGAATAAATTTCAAGGTTATTAGTAACTATATTTTGCTTTTACTTCTAAACTCTATTTTACTTACTTCGTGTAGTTCAAATGATGAAAAAAAAATGAAAGTGAAAGAAATTACAGCTCAAGAGATTTTAAATAATCCTGAGTATTTAGCAATTTCTTATGGAGGATATAGAAAAAATACAAGGGATATACAACCTACTATTGATGAACTGAAAGAAGATCTTCAAGTACTTTCATCAATTGGAATAAAAATACTTAGGACTTATAATCTACAGTTAGATCAAGCTCCTAATATTTTAAAAGCAATTACAGAATTAAAACATGCAAATCCTAAATTTGAGATGTATGTTATGCTTGGTGCATGGATTGATTGTGAAAATGCATGGACAGAAAATCCAGACCATACAAAGGAAAACGAATCTGCAAATGCTATTGAAATACAAAAAGCAATAAACCTAGCAAATCAATATCCTGAAATTATAAAAATTATTGCTGTCGGAAACGAAGCTATGGTAAACTGGGCATGGAGTTATTATGTTGAACCTTCTGTTATATTAGGGTGGGTGAACCATCTTCAAGATCTAAAAAAACAAAAAAAACTTCCTGAAAATTTATGGATAACAAGTTCAGATAATTTTGCTGCTTGGGGAGGCGGTGAAGAATCTTATCACACTAACGATCTAAATTCTCTAATAAAAGCTGTTGATTACATTTCTATGCATACATATGCTTTCCACGACACTCATTACAATTCTGATTTTTGGAATCTTGAGAAAGAGCCTAAAGACCAAAATTATGACTTAGAAATAATTAACCAGGCAATGGATAGTGTTCACAATTATTCAATATATCAATATAATAGTGTGAAAAATTATCTTAAAAAAATTGGCGTAGATAAACAAGTACATATTGGAGAATTAGGTTGGTCTACAAAATCTAATAGAAATTACGGAAGAAATGGATCTCGTGCTGCTGACGAATATAAACAGGCTGTATTCCATGATAAAATTAGAAAATGGACAAAAAAAGAAAAAATTGCTTGTTTTTATTTTTCAGCATTTGATGAATCTTGGAAAGACTTTTCAAATACAAATGGTTCGGAAAATCATTTTGGGCTTTTTACTGTTGATGGTAAAGCAAAATATGCTTTATGGAAAAATGTTGACAATGGTGATTTCAAGGGATTAACTAGAAATGGTAATTCAATTACAAAAACATATAACGGAAATAGCGAAGATCTTTTAAATAATGTCTTAACTCCGTCTGTCAAAAATCAATAGTATGAAATTAAAATATTTTAATATTATTTTTTTATTAATCTTTTTTGTGGGATGTAATGATTTTAATGAAATTAAAAATGATGTTATTTCAATTTCTGAAAGAAGCTTGTTAATTAATAACAAAAAGTATTTTATTAAAGGAATATGCTATCATCCAGTTCCTAAAGGGAGTACTGAAAGAAGTTTTGAAAATATTGATATTGATCTATCATTAATGGTTGATGCTGGGATAAATACAGTAAGAGTATATGAACCAATTGATGATGTAAAAATATTAGACAAAATTGAACAGGCTGGGTTAAAAATTATTATTGGATTTGGATATGATCAGAACGGATATTATGATATACTTTCAGGAACTTATATTGATTACGTTGAAAAATATAAAAACCACAATTCTATATTATTTTGGGAGTTAGGAAATGAATATAATTACCACCCTGAATGGTTTGAAAATGATATTATTAATTGGTACACCGCTTTAAATAATACTGCTGGAAAAATTCAAGAAATAGATAAAAGCAAACCAGTATCGACGGCTCATGGTGAAATTCCAGATAATTTAGCTATTTCTTCACTTGATAATATCGATGTTTGGGGACTGAATATCTACAGGTGGGATAATCCTTCTCCTGTTTTTGACGAATGGAAATCAATAAGCTCAAAACCGATGTATCTATCTGAAGCAGGAAGTGATAGCTACATGACAATCGAAAGACTTGGGTATTCAAAAGGAGAAAATCAATTGGCACAAGCAGATGCAAATTCAAAAATCTTAAATGCAGTTTTTAAAAACTCGAATATAGTTTCTGGAGTTCTTGTTTTTCAATTTACTGATGGTCTTTGGAAGTCTGGGAATCCTGAAAAGCAAGATATTGGTGGATGGGCACCAAATAGTATAGGTGTTCCATATGATGGATCACCAAACGAAGAGTTTTGGGGAATTGTAGATATTGACAGAAAGAAAAAGAAATCATTTGATGTAATAAAAGAAAAATTTAATAATAATTAAAATGCATATTTCAAAACACCTCTTAATGATATGTCTTTTAATCTTTATAAGCTCATGTAGTAATAATTCTGATATTATGATTAAAGTTTACGAGACCTCAAGAGAAGGAAATAAATTAACGGAACAAACGGATTTTGAAATTGGTGATAGTGTTTCAATAATAAAAATAAATACTAACAAAAAATATCAAACAATTACAGGATTTGGTGGAGCTTTCACAGAATCATCGGCATATTTATTAAACCAGATGAGCGATGCCAAAAGAAAAGAAATTATTGATGCTTATTTTTCAGAGAATGGATCGAATTACTCCTTAACTAGAACTCACATGAACTCTTGTGATTTTTCTCTTTCAAATTATTCTTATAGTCCAATTGAGAATGACAAGGAGCTTAAACACTTTTCTGTTAAAGAGGATATGGATGATATAATCCCAATGATAAAAGATGCACAAGAAGCTTCTAAAGATGGTTTTAAAATTTTTGCTTCACCTTGGACTGCTTCTCCTTGGATGAAGGACAATAATGATTGGCGAGGAGGAAAATTACTTCCAGAATATTATGATACATGGGCGTTATTTTTTTCTAAATATGTTGATGAATATAAAGCTCAAGGAATTGACATTTGGGGATTTACAGTTGAAAACGAACCTCACGGGAACAATTCAAGTTGGGAAAGTATGCATTACTCGCCTGATGAAATGACAAATTTTGTGAAAAACTTTTTAGGACCTCAGCTTGAAAGAGATGGAAAAGGAGATCTTATTATTCTAGGTTATGATCAAAACAGAGCGGATTTAAAAAACTGGGTCGATTCAATGTATGAAAATGAAGAATCCTCTAAATATTTTGATGGAACAGCCGTTCATTGGTACGACAGTACTTTCGAGTACTATCCTGACGAATTACAATATGCTCATAACAAAGCTCCAAACAAATATCTTATCCAAACTGAAGCTTGCATAGACTCTGAAGTTCCACAATGGGAAGATGACGATTGGTACTTTAGAAAAGAAGCTACTGACTGGGGATACGATTGGAGAGAAGATGAGAAAAAATATTTGCATCCAAAGTATGCGCCATTCAATAGATACTCTAGAGACATTATTGGATCATTAAACAACTGGGTAGATGGTTGGGTAGATTGGAATATGGTGCTTGATACGCAAGGTGGACCAAACTGGGTAAATAATTGGTGCGTAGCTCCAATAATTGTTGATCCAAATCAAGATGAAATATACTATACTCCTCTGTATTATGTAATGACTCATTTCAGCAAATACATAAGACCTGGTGCTGAGATAATTGATGTAGAAAACAATGACTCGGATTTAATGGTAACAGCAGCTCAAAACCCAGATAATAGTATCGCTGTCGTATTATTTAATGAAGGAAAAGATGAAAAAAGCTTTAATATCAAATTAAATGAATATTCAAAAATTATAACAATTAGTCCTCAAGCAATTCAAACTGTGATAATTAATCAATAAAAAATATGGAAACCAATATCAATAAAGTTAAGGGAGTTGGAATGGGTCAGAAAATAGCTTTTGGTTTTGGAATGCTAGCAAATCAAATGTTTCCTGCTGCATTAGGTGTTTTTATTATTGTTCTTGTTCAAGATCTTGGTTTTGCCGCACTATTATGGGGAATAATACAATTCGCTCCCAGAATATTTGATGCAATAACTGATCCTTTAATGGGATTTATTTCTGACAACACTAAGTCTAAATGGGGAAGACGTCGACAATATGTTTTTATTGGTGGTATAATAATGGGAATTGCTTATGTAGCTATGTGGCAACTTTATGAAGATGATGGAGTTTTATATAATTTTATTTATTTCTTTTCATGGTCTTTAGTATTCTATTTAGGTCTAACTATTTTTAGCGTTCCTTATGTAGCTATGGGTTATGAAATAAGTGATGATTTTCATGAGCGTACTCAAATTATGGCTATTGCTCAATTCATAGGACAATGGGCATGGGTAATTGCTCCATGGTTCTGGGTTATACTTTATGATCCAGCTTGGTTTCCTGATGGAGCTGGACAAGGAGTCAGAGATTTATCTGTTTGGGTGGCAATTCCGTGTACTATTTTTGCGCTTATACCTGCGATTTTCATAAAAAGCAAATCAACAAAAGATAGAACAGATTTTGTCCCAATCAATGCAAATTATATTTTAAGAAGTATAAAAGGAATATTTATTTCAGCGTTTGAAGCGTTCAAAATAAAGCAATTCAAAAAAATTGCATTCGCTACATTTTTAATATTTAACTCATTTCAAGTTATTGCTGCATTTACTTTTCTTATAATAGTACACTATATGTTTAACAGTGATCCTGCAAGTGCAGGTAACTGGCCAGCACTTCACGGATGTATTGGAGCTTTAATAACATCATTCTTAATCATACCATTGATAACTGTTGTTTCAAATAAAATAGGAAAAAAGAAGGCTTTTATTGTATCACAATTAATTTCGATAATCGGGTATATTTTATTTTGGTTTTTATTTGTTCCTGGAAAACCTTATTTATTTTTATTTGCTCTACCATTCCATTCATTTGGGATTGGTAGCTTATTCACAATTATGATGTCAATGACTGCGGATATCTGCGATCTTGACGAATTAGAAAATGGTAAAAGACGTGAAGGTGTAATTGGTGCAGTTTACTGGTGGATGGTTAAGCTAGGTTTTGGAGTTGCTGCTTTACTGAGTGGGTTCATTTTATGGTTAGTTGGATTTGACCCTGATTTAGTTACAGAATCAGCAACCACAGGGATGCGTTTATTTTATACTTTTTTGCCTATTTGTGGTGTGATTGGTGCTATTTATATAATGAAAGATTACGATATCACAGAAGAAAGAGCTAATGAAATAAAAAAAGAATTAGCTATTAGAAAATCAAAAAATAAAATTTAAAATTATTATGTCTTACAGAAAAGAAAAGATTCATTCTTTAACAGGCATTAATCTTAATAACATATCTAATGATGAATTAAAAAGTCTTTGTAAAAAACACCTAGATAAAGGTATTCACGGTTTATGTTTTAGTGCATATGATGAAGGTCAAGAACCAGGAGATCAAATTTCAGATGACCAAATAAGAAGAAAATTAAAAATCATAAAACCCTATATTAAGTGGATAAGAACTTTTTCTTGTAAAGATGGAAACGAAAGAATCCCTGTAATTGCTAAAAAACTTGGAATAAAGACTTTAGTTGGAGCATGGCTTAGTGATAATAAATCAACAAATGAAAAAGAAATCAAGGGTTTAATATCATTATGTAATTCAGGGAACGTAGATATTGCTGCTGTTGGAAATGAGGTGCTTTACAGAAAAGAATTAACAGAAGAAGAACTAATAAGCTACATTATAAAAGTAAAAAAAGAAATCAAAGGAATTCCTACTGGATATGTAGATGCATATTATGAATTTCCTAAAAGGCCTAAACTTACTGAATGTTGTGATGTTATTTTAGCTAATTGTTATCCTTATTGGGAAGGTTGTAGCTTAGACTATTCACTTATGTATATGAAACAAATGTACAATGAGGCTTTAACTGCTGGAAATGGAAAGAAAGTTATAGTTACAGAAACTGGATGGCCAAGTCAAGGTGCAAGTCTTGAAGGTGCGCATCCTTCTAAGGAAAATGCACTAAAATATTTTATTAATTCTCAAAATTGGTCATTTGAAGATAAGATAGAAATGTTTTATTTTTCATCTTTTGATGAGTCCTGGAAAGTTGGAGTCGAAGGAGACGTGGGAGCTTACTGGGGACTTTGGGATAAATATGAAAACTTAAAATTTTAAATTAATTGGATTACTCAAAAATATTAAACATAAATTCTGGAAATGCTGTATGCTATTCTGGATACAGAGAAGGTCAAACACCAGGCATATCCTTCCCTACTTACAATCAAGTTAAAGAGGATTTATTAATTATTGAAAAAAACTGGAAATACATAAGATTGTACAGTTGTGATCATCATTCAAAAACTGTTTTAGAAGTTATAGAACAAGAGAAGTTTAATATAAAAGTAATGCTTGGTTGTTATATTGAAGCAGAGGTAAACAATTATTCTTGTCCTTGGGGTGGCGAACACTCAGTTGAGAAACTAGAACTTAATAAAAAAGGTAATTTAAATAGAGTTAATTTACTTTCTGAATTAGCGAATACTTATCCTAATATAATTTTTTCACTCTCTGTTGGAAATGAAGCATGCGTTAGTTGGACTGATCATATGGTTCCAGTAGAAAGTGTGATTGAATATGTGAAAATTGTAAAAAAGAAAGCTAAACAACCAGTAACATTTTGTGAAAACTATGTTACTTGGGTAAACAAATTAGAAAAACTTGTAGATGTTTTAGATTTTATTTCAATTCACACCTATCCACAGTGGGAAAATGTGTTTATTGATGATGCTATAAACTATACAATAGAAAATTACAATCTTGTAAAAAAAAGGTATCCTAATAAACTGATTGTTATAACTGAAGCTGGATGGGCAACTTCAACAAATGATATTGAAATAAAAAAATATAACACAAACGAACATTTTCAAAAGATCTATTACAAACAACTTTCTAAATGGAGTGAAGATGAAAAAATTCTAACGTTTGTATTTGAAGCATTCGACGAACCATGGAAAGGTTCAGATGATCCTAACGAGCCTGAAAAACATTGGGGTCTATTTAATGAAGATCGAACACCAAAACACACAATGAAGGAAGAAGTTTATAAGAAATAATATTTTTTATAAAGATAAATCTTGTTCTGTAATACTTATTTGTCATATCTTTACGTTTCAAATCGCGGGATAGAGCAGTAGGTAGCTCGTCGGGCTCATAACCCGAAGGTCACAGGTTCGAGTCCTGTTCCCGCTACTAAAACAATAAAACGGTTATACTTTTATAAAGTGTAGCCGTTTTTTTATTTAAAAAGACCTCGTTTAAATACTCTCAAAGATTAGTAGAATTTCTTCCAGCGATTATTAGAACAGTTCAAAATAGTATTGAAAAAGTTTAACGTCATTTAAGAATTTAGTTTATTATATTTGGAGAGGTTCGTGCCAAAACACGCCATAGCTCATATACAAACACGTTGTGTGCAATTTAAAA
The DNA here is from genome assembly GCA_905182765.1 of Cryomorphaceae bacterium BACL29 MAG-121220-bin8. Taxonomy (GTDB): domain Bacteria; phylum Bacteroidota; class Bacteroidia; order Flavobacteriales; family Flavobacteriaceae; genus MAG-121220-bin8. The sequence goes on from CAJJCV010000038.1 coordinate 48,824, forward strand.
AAAGTAT
>CAJJCV010000039.1 GCA_905182765.1 Cryomorphaceae bacterium BACL29 MAG-121220-bin8
TACAGTAATGGAGGAGTTGCCTCTGCTTTGATCTCTTTACCGCTTAGATACATGCACACTACTGTTGAAATGGTTCAGAGAAATGATGTCGAAAACGTTATCAAATTAATATACGAAACCTTACTTACAATCAAAGAAGGCGAAGACTTTAGTTATTTTAAGTAGAAATATATTAATTAAGAACTTTTAACGATTTTGTCAACGATTTCAGGGTTTAACAAGGTGGAAATATCCCCAAAATTTTCTTTTTCTCCAGAAGCTATTTTCCTTAAAATCCTTCTCATTATCTTTCCACTCCTTGTTTTAGGAAGACCTGGTACTACCTGAATTATATCTGGTTTAGCAATTGGTCCAATAGTTTTTGAAATCAAATCCTTTATTTCTTTTGCCATATCTACATTGGAATCATTGTTCAACAGTATAACAAAAGCTCTTAACGCATTACCTTTTATTTCATGAGGATAACCAACAACTGCACTTTCAACAACATTTTTATGGAGATTAATTGCATCCTCAATTGGTGCAGTACCTAAATTATGACCAGAAACAATTACAACATCATCAACCCTACCTGTTATTCTAAAATTTCCCTCGCTATCAGTTAATGCTCCATCTCCAGGAAAATAATAACCTGGATAAGCTGTGAAATATACATTCTTATATCTTTCATGATTGCCATAAATAGTTCTTGCTATTGAGGGCCATGGATACTTTATAGCTAAAATTCCTTCTTTTCCATATTCAATAATTTCTTTTCCATCCTTATCCATTAAAACAGGCTGAATACCAATCATTGGTTTGGTTGCATATGTTGGTTTATCTTTTGTCACACCAGCAAGTGAAGAAAGCATAATTCCTCCTGTTTCAGTCTGCCACCAAGTATCAACAATTGGACATTTTGATTTACCCACATTTTTGTCATACCAGTTCCAAGCTTCTTCATTTATAGGCTCACCAACTGTTCCTAGAACTTTTAAAGAAGAGAGATCATTACTTTCAACTAAAGAAATAGGATGTTTTGCTAGAGCTCTAATTGCTGTTGGAGCAGTATAAAAATGTGTTATTTTATGTTTTTCTACTATATTCCAAAACCTTGAAAAGTCTGGATAAGAAGGAACTCCTTCAAACATAACAGAAGTTGCTCCAGAAAGTAAAGGTCCATAAACTATATAACTATGGCCTGTTATCCAACCAATGTCAGCTGTACACCAATAAATATCATTAGGACTATATTGAAATACATTTAAAAAAGTATATGATGAATATACCATATATCCCCCACAGGAATGAACCATACCTTTTGGTTTTCCAGTTGATCCAGATGTGTACAAAATAAACAACATATCTTCGGAATCCATTTCCTCAGCAATGCAATAATCTGAAACATTTTTTATCTCTTCGTGCCACCATGACTCATTAATATTCATTTTAATCATACTGCCAATCCTTTTTAAAACAATTGTAGATGTAATGGAATTACAATCAAGTAAAGCCTCATCAACTATAGATTTTAGATCTATTACCTTAGATCCTCTAAAGCTTCCATCTGCAGTTAATAAAACTTTACACTTGGAATCTTTAATTCTAGCTGCTAAAGCAGTTGCTGAAAATCCGGCAAAAACCACAGAATGTACAGCACCTATCCTTGCACAAGCTAGGACAGCGACAGTTAGTTCAGGGACCATTGGCATATAAATACAAACCCTATCGCCTTTTTTAATGCTTTTACTTTTTAAAACATTTGCAAAAACACACACTCTTCTGTGTAATTCTTTATATGAAATTTTTTGAGCCGATTGGTTTGGATCATTTGGCTCGAATAATATTGCAGTTTTATTTGGATTACTCTGCACATGTCTATCTAAACAATTTTCAGTTATATTTAACTTTCCATTTAAAAACCACTTAAATTCAGGTTTATTAAAGTCATATTCTAAAGTTTTTGTCCACTTATTTCTCCAACTAAAAGTAGATGCAATTTCACTCCAAAAATTTTCAGGATTACTTAGACTTTTATTGTATAAATCGTTGTATTCATTAATATTTTTAGCAATATAGTTTTCAATTTTTTTCAAAATCTTGATTTTAAGCTAAATATAAAAAAAAATGACTATTGATTTATTCTAAAATCTAGTATTGTCTTATTTATTTGCCTAACAATACTAGGTCCACTATAAACAAAGCCAGAGTATAGCTGAACAAGGGAAGCACCTGCTTTAATTTTCTCAATCGCATCATTTGGATTCATGATACCACCTACTCCTATTATAGGAATTTTACCATTGCTAGATTTATGTAAAAATCTAATAATTTCTGTTGACCTATTCGTTAATGGAGCTCCACTTAAACCTCCTTGTTCTTTTATTAAAATTTCTGAAGATTTTAGGTTTTTCCTTTCAATAGTTGTGTTTGTCGCTATAATTCCGTCAATTGAAGTCTGATTAACAACATCGATTATACTTAACAATTGATCATTTGACAAATCAGGTGCAATTTTTAATAAGATTGGTTTGGGGGTTTTTTTGGTATGATTATTCTTTTGAATAGCACTTAATAAAGAAATAAGATTGTCTTTGTTCTGTAGATCTCTTAAATTTTCAGTATTTGGAGAACTTACGTTTATTGCAAAATAATCTACTAAGTCAAATAAATACTCAAAAGAAATTAAATAATCTGAAACAGCGTTTTCAATTGGTGTAATTTTATTCTTTCCTATATTTCCTCCTACAATAACATCGCCTTTTTTCTTAAGTCTAGATGCAATTGCCTCAACTCCATCATTATTAAAACCCATTCTATTTATAATACCATCATCACTTAAAAGTCTAAAAAGTCTTTTTTTAGGATTACCGGATTGTGATTTTGGAGTAACTGTTCCAATTTCTATAAATCCAAAACCTAAACTAGAAAATTGATTGATTAATTTAGCATTTTTATCCAAACCAGCAGCTAATCCAACAGGATTTGGAAAGTCAATGCCAAAAAGTTTTGTTTTTAAAAGTGGATGATTAATCTTAAAATACTTTTCTAAAAAATAAAAAAGAAAAGGAATAAAACTTAAAAGTTTAAGAGATGAAAATGTAAAATCATGAATTTTTTCCGCATCAAATCGAAAAAGCAATGGTCGGATTATTGATTTATATATCAATTTAAAAATTAAATTATTTTTTAGTAACCTTAGTATTCAATTTTGCGCTCATTTCGTGAGATATTGCAGAAACTTCATATCTTATTTTTCCAGCCATAGTTTCTAACACACAAGAATCACTTCCTTCAGTTATTTCAATAATTTTTCCATGTAAACCACTTTTGGTTATAACTCGGTTTCCTCTTTTAAGCTGTGTTATGAAATTCTTTTCTTTTTTCTGTTTTCTCATTGGACCAATAATCATTAAGAATATAAGAGCCCCTGAAAATAATAATAATGCAATTGGATCCATGTTTTTAAGATTTAGGAATTACTATAGATTTAATATTTAGAATTTGTTTTCCTTTGGCTGTATTTGTAATTAACGTTACTGCTTTTCTTTGAAGACCAGGTCTGTTTGAAGAATCAAATTTAACGTTTATTGTGCCTCCTTCTCCAGGCTTAATTGGAGTGTCTTTTGGATAATCAGGAACTGTACAACCACAACTTCCAGATGCATTGGATATAATTAGATCAGATTTACCAACATTAGTAAAAGTAAACACAGTTTCCGCCAAAACACCTTCTTGGATTTCTCCAAAATCATGACTTACTTTTTCGAATTTAATTTCAGGAAAATCTGAAGCATTGTTTAATCTATCCTTAGTTGATACAACATTCTCTTCTTTAATTTTTTTTGAAGGGTCTGATTCACAAGATGTAAAGAAAAATGAGATGGAAAAAGCTATTACAAATGCGATTAAAGACGTTTGAATTGTTTGTTTATTGAATTTCATATTTATTTATAATTAAAGTTCAAAAATAGTAAATTATTGCATACCTCTTTTATTCTTTTTCAAAGTGCCGTTCTTAGAAAGATCTTTAGACAACTTATCTAATATTCCATTAATAAAAATATTACTCTTTTTACTAGAGTATTCTTTAGCAATTTCAAGGTATTCATTTATAGATGCTTTTACTGGAATTGATTTAAAAAATAAAAATTCAGCCAAACACATTTCTAATAAAATTAAATCTATTTGTGCAATCCTATCATTGTCCCAGTTTAAAGTAATTTTAGAAATATAGTCTTGTAAAGTTTCTTTATTATTTATAACAGACTTAAGTAATTTAACACCAAATTCAGCATCTTCATCGTTCTTATAAATATCAGTCATCAAAAGGATATTTTTAGAAGATTTTTTACTGTTCTTTATAGAGCTTAAAACTAATGAATTGACAAGAGGCAAATCATTAATCCAAGATATTTCAGTGTCTTCAAAAAAATCATATAATTTTTTATTTGAAGCTATTACTTTTCTAAACAAATTAGTTAAATAAGATTTGTCTAATTCAAAACTTTTATTTTTATCATTCAAGTACTTAAAAGATATTTCACTCTCAATAATGTCATTCCAAATTGATGAAATTAGTTCAGAATGAGTATACCAATAATTAACTCCTAATTTTTCAATTTTTTTTGACAAAAAATCATTTGAATTTATGCGTTTTAATATTGAATTATTACAAAATTTTTCAAGATTAAGATCAGAATCTTTATTAATATATTTTTTTTGATTTTTTAAATGTAATTCATTTGCAAAAAGATGCAGCTCCTTAAGTAAGGAAAAACAGGTTACATATAACTTAAAAAAATTTTTATTTGATTTTAAAAAATAACTTATTTGGAAATCGATGTTCTTATCCAAAGACTTGTCATATGCATAAACACTCTCCAAAGCTTTTATTCTTAATTGACGCCTGTTTAACATTTAAAAGAACTTTAATTATTTTGAGCAAAATTACTTTTATTTTTTCAAAAATCAAGATAAAGATTATAAAGAATTAAATGAACATTGATGTATATTTGAATTCAATTATAATGAGAGAATTAAAATTTCTTAATAAATTTTTATATAAATACAGAATTAAACTAATTGTCGGTTTTTTTATAACTGTAGCTGCAAGAATTTTTGCTTTAGTTGCCCCAAATCTTGTTGGTAATTCTATAACTTTGATTGAAAATTATGTTCTCTCATCTTCAATAGAACTAGATGTTTTAAAGGAAAAATTAATTATCAATATTTTACTAATTATTGGCTCAGCTATAGTAGCTGGTGTTTTTACGTTTATAATGCGTCAAATGATAATTAATGTTTCAAGATTTATTGAATTTGATTTAAAAAATATAATTTATGATAAATATCAAAATCTAGATTTTGATTTTTACAAGAATAATCGAACAGGAGATTTAATGAATAGAATAAGTGAAGATGTTAGCAAGGTAAGGATGTATGTGGGTCCAGCAATTATGTACACAATAAATACTGTAACCTTATTTATAATAGTAGTTTCTTATATGCTTAGCGTAGCTCCTAGACTTACACTTTACACTTTAATTCCGTTGCCAATTCTTTCTGTTATAATTTATAAAATCAGTAAAATCATTAATATTCGAAGTAAAATTGTTCAAGAATATCTATCGAAATTAACAACCTTTACTCAAGAAACTTTTAGCGGCGTTAAAATAATAAAAACCTACACTATAGAGAGCTTTACAAATCAAAAACTAGAAAAATTAGCTAGCGATAGTAAAGATAAAAATATGTCTTTAGTCAAGATTCAATCTTGGTTTTTTCCATTAATGATTCTGCTTATTGGAATTAGTAATATACTGGTTATTTATATTGGTGGCAATCAATATATGAACGGGATAATAGAATTAGGTGTATTAGCAGAATTTATAATTTATGTAAACATGTTGACTTGGCCTGTAGCTACTGTAGGTTGGGTTACTTCAATAGTTCAACAAGCTGAAGCTTCCCAAAAAAGAATTAATGAATTTTTAAACATTCCGAATAAATTAATAAACAAAATAGAATCAAAATCTAAAGTTGAAGGAGATATATTATTTAACAAAGTTTCATATACTTATAAAGAGACTAATATAAAGGCTTTAGACAAAGTTTCTTTTATTGTAAATCAGGGAGATAGCATTGCTATAATGGGTGATGTTGGTTCAGGAAAAACTACAATTTTAGAATTACTTTCAAGAATTTATGAACCAGATAAAGGACACATATCTATTGGAGCTAATAATTTGACAGAAATAAGTTTAAAAAACTTAAGAGGTTCTATTGGATATGTTCCTCAATCAACATTTTTGTTTTCGGATACAATTGAGAATAATTTAAGATTTGGAAAAGAAGACGCTTCACAAAATGAGATAGAAGAAAGTATTAAGATAGCATGTCTTTCTAAAGACGTCAAAATATTTAAAGACCAGTACAAAACATTATTAGGTGAAAGAGGAGTAAATCTTTCTGGTGGGCAAAAACAAAGACTAGCAATTGCTAGAGCCGTAATTAAGAGACCTAAAATACTGATTTTAGATGATAGTCTTTCTGCAGTTGATACTCAAACTGAGGAGAGAATTATAAATAATCTAAATACTATAACTAAAAATATAACTGTTTTTATTTCTACTCATAGAATATCAACGTCAAAAAATTGTGATAAAATACTAGTAATTAATAAAGGAATTATTGAGAGTTTTGGAACTCACAAAGAATTAATGAAGCAAAAGAAAATGTATTTCGAAACTTACTCCAAACAATCTAAAGAAAAAGATGTTAATTAATATTTGGTGAGTTTATTTTTTTTATTCATTTTTGAGTTAAATAATACATAAGATGGAAGAAAAAAAGTATAATGCAGCTGACGATATTTATTCTAAAATCCTTAGAGCAGGTAGAAGAACTTATTTTTTTGATGTAAGATCCACAAAAGCTGGAGATTATTATTTAACTATTTCCGAAAGTAAAAAATTCACCAATGAAGACGGTTCTTTCTATTTCAAAAAACATAAAATTTACCTTTACAAAGAAGATTTTGAAGGTTTTACAGACCTTTTAAACGAAATGACGAAATACATTTTAGATGAAAAAGGTTTAGAAGTTATTAGTGAAATTCATCAAAAAGATTTTAAGAAAGAAGAATATGTTGAATCTGATTTGACTGAAGATAAAGTTGAAAAAGAAGTAGAAAAAGAAGTAGAAAAAGAAAATTTCACTGATGTAGATTTTGATGATATTTAAAATTTAAAATAATGAGAAAAATTGTTTTTTTACTTTTATTAATAAGTACTAATATTTTTTCTCAAGACAAGCTAGATCTTTACTATTATTTTGGTGATGAATTACAACATTTTGATCCAAAAATACCTAAGCCAAGTTCATTTTTATTAGGAGAAAATGAAGTTGGTTCTTCTCATGTTAGTCATGACAGACTTGTTCAATACATGTATGCACTCGCTAACTCATCACCAAGAATATTAATTGAAGACAGAGGTATAACATACGAGGGAAGACCATTGTTATTGTTAACTGTATCGTCAAAAGAAAATTTAAATAAAATAAATCAAATTAGAGAAAATCATATTTCTTTTACAGATGGTAATATCAAAAAACAATCACATAAAAGACCAATAATAATTTACCAAGGTTACTCAATTCATGGTAATGAACCAAGTGGAAGTAATGCTGCTTTATTATATGCTTATTATCTAGCAGCATCTAATAACCCAAAACTAATTAATCAATTAAATAATTCTATAATTTTACTTGACCCCTCTTTTAATCCTGACGGACTTCAGCGATTTGCTCATTGGGCAAATACAAATAAAAGTCTTTACTTAAATTCAGACAGTAACGATAGAGAATTTAGTGAAAACTGGCCAAAAGGAAGAACAAATCACTATTGGTTTGATATGAATAGAGATTGGTTACCAGTACAATTGCCTGAGTCAAATGTTCGAATTGAAACATTTCATAAATGGTATCCAAATGTCCTAACTGATCATCATGAAATGGGAACTAATTCAACCTTTTTTTACCAACCTGGAATTCCATCAAGGGTAAATCCTTTGACACCTAAAAAAAATCAAATTCTAACGGCTAAAATTGGAGAATATCATGAAAAAAAATTAAGTGAAATTGGTTCTTTATTTTATAGTGAAGAAGATTATGATGACTTTTATTATGGAAAAGGATCTACATTTCCTGATATAAACGGAGGAATTGGAATATTGTTTGAACAAGGCAGTTCAAGAGGACACTTACAGGAAAGCATAAATGGAGAAATATCTTTTCCTTTTACAATTAAAAATCAGTTGATGACTTCACTATCAACATTAGATGCATCAATTGGATTAAAAACAGAATTACTGGATTATCAATATGATTTTTTTGTTAATTCAATCAAAATTGCAAATAAGAATAAAAATAATTATACAATTGTTGGAGATAAAAAAGATAAATCAAAATTATTTCACTTTTATGAGATATTAAAAAAACATAAAATTGAAATAAAAAAATTAAAAAAGAACCGAATTGTAAATGGAATAGAATTTGAAAAAGAAAATTCATTTTTAATTCCTAAGAATCAAAAGAATTCTAGATTAATTAATGCTATGCTAGAAAATCGAACAAAATTTAAGGACAGCTTGTTTTATGACGTTTCTGCATGGTCATTTTTACATTCATTTGATTTAGAATATTCTGATTTAATTTTAAAAGAAGAAACAAACAGTTTTAATTTCAATAAACCTAAAGGTAAAATTATTTCAAAAAGTGATTATGCTTATCTTTTCTCTTGGGACGACTACTACACTCCCAAAGCTCTATATAAATTATTAAAAAATAATTTAAGAGTTAAAGTCGCAACTGAAAAGTTTGAAATTAATGATAACAAATTTGATTATGGAACAATATTAATTCCATTAAAAAACCAAACTAAAAGTATAGAAGAAATAAATAGAATACTTGATGAGATTACTAGCTTTTCTGGAATTAACTTTTACGGTATAAACTCAAGTAAAACTACAGGAATTGATTTAGGAAGTAATAGCTTTAAAAACATTAACATTCCAAAAATTGGGTTAATAGTTGGTGATGGAGTAACAAGTTATGATGCTGGAGAGATATGGCACTTATTAGACACTAGATATGAAATTCCTGTCACTAAGATTAAATCTAGTTCTTTACAAAAGATAGATTTAGAAAAATACAACACAATGATTTTTGTTAATGGAACGCATAATTATAATAAATCTACAGTAAAGAGTTTAAAAAATTGGGTCGAAAATGGAGGGAATTTAATTGGATTTAGAAACACTATTAAATGGTTAAATAAAAATAATTTCATCTCTGTTAACCTTAAAGTTAATAAGCCAGAAGTTAAAAATATTAATTATATAAATAAAAGTAAATTCTACGGAGCACAACTTACTAGTGGCGCAATTTTTAATACTTCATTAGATTTAAGTCATCCAATTAATTATGGATTTTACAAAAACAACTTGTCTATTTTTAGAAACACAAATATTTATATTGAAAATGATTCACTAAGTTTTAATAACCCTATTAAATACACTAAAAAGAATACACTAATAAGCGGGTACATTTCAAAAGAAAATTACAAGTCAATTAAGGATTCTAGACCATTTGTTAATTTCAAAATAAAAAAAGGTAATATTAATATATTTTCTGATAATACTAATTTTAGGGGTTTTTGGTACGGAACTAACAAACTAATGATGAATGCAATATTTTTCTCGAACATTATGTAAACTAATTATTAGTTGAAGATTTATGCTTTTCAAAAGGTCGGTACAATAAACTACTAATACTTTGGTTTTCTTTTTCATCAAAGTACGTATCAACTCCATAAATTATTTTTGAAGGATTTAAAAAAGTAAAGGTTCCAAACAACCTATCCCAAAAAGAAAAAATATTTCCATAATTCGAATCAGTATAAGGTAAAACATAGTGATGATGAACTTTGTGCATATTTGGTGTCACAATAAAATAACTTAAAAACTTATCTAATTTTGGATTTATACTAATGTTAGCATGATTGAACTGAGATAAAACAACAGAAAGAGATTGATATAGAAATACTAGACCCATATTAGCTCCGAGAATAGCGACGGCAAATAATGTAAAAACATATCTAATTATACTTTCAAAAGGATGGTGCCTGTTTGCTGTTGTTGTATCAACTTTATGATCAGAATGGTGAACCAGATGTATTTTCCATAAAAACTTTACTTTATGTTGAACATAATGAGGAAGATATGCTCCGATAAAATCAAGAAATATAACTCCTAAAGTAATATAAACCGATAATGGTAATAAATTTCCATAATTCAACAATCCGTAGCCATTAATAGAAACCCAATCAGATACTAATAAAAGAATAAATGCAAGAGAGAAATTTACTAGAACAGTAGTTAAAGTAAAAAAAAAGTTAGGTAGAGCATGCTTTAGTTTTGCATAATTAAATTTAAATAATGGAATTAAAGACTCAATAGACCAAAAAAAAGTTATACCTCCAACTAGAATAAATGATCTTTGTAATGATGAAATGTTTTCAAAAAAATAAATTAATTCTTGCATATCCATATTGAATTGTGTGTAATTTATACAAAATAAATATAAATTTGAAAAAAAATAATAAATAATGGCAAGAACACCTTCAGTTATGATCCCACTAGGATTTAAAGCTCCAGCATTTGAATTATTAGATGTTAAGACAGATCAAATAATTAAATCAGAAGACATATTTGGAATCAAAGGAACTTTGATAATGTTTATATGTAATCATTGTCCTTTTGTTAAACATATAAATAAGCAAATAGTTCAAATTGCTAACGATTATAAAAACTCTGGAATTAAACTGATAGCAATTTCTAGTAATGATATAATCAATTATCCTGAAGATTCACCTGTTGAAATGAAAAAGGTAGCAATGAAAGAAAAATTTATTTTTCCATATTTATTTGATGAGACTCAAATAGTTGCAAAAAGTTATGATGCTGCATGTACTCCAGATTTTTTTATTTTTAATAATTCTAAAAAATTAGTTTACAGAGGGCAACTTGATGATTCTAGACCTGGAAATAACATTGATGTAACTGGAATAGATATCAGAAATGCATTAGATTCTGTGATAAATTTAAAAGAAATTAATGCAGTCCAAAAACCAAGTATCGGATGTAATATTAAATGGAAAAACTAAAGTAATTCAACTTCAAAAACTAGTGTCGCATCTGGTGGAATAACACCACCCGCACCAGCTTCACCATAACCTAGGTTTGAAGGAATAACAAATTTTGCCTTTTCGCCTTTTCTTAATAACATGATTCCCTCATCCCAACCGGCTATAACTTGACCAATACCAACGTTAAATTCGATCGGTTCATTTCTTTTGTATGAAGAGTCAAATACTGTTTCATCGGTCAGCATTCCTTTATAATGTACTTTAACCTTATCCCCTTTTTTTGGAGATTCTCCATCTCCATTATTTAAAATTTTATATCTAAGTCCAGATGAAGTTACTTTAAAGTCTTTTGATAAACTTTCAATAATTTGCTGTTCTTTTAATTGTTTTTCTTTTATAATTATGTCTTTTTTAGCTTTGAAATTATTAAAAACATCAATTGAATTCCATTTTTCAGCTTCAGCTCCTACTCTAATTATAGAAATAGATTCAATTACATCGTCTTGTTGAATTTTATTCACAATATCTAATCCATCAACAACTTCTCCAAAAACAGTATGCTTGTCATCTAACCAATTAGTTGGAACATGAGTAATAAAAAATTGACTTCCATTTGTTCCTTCACCTGAGTTTGCCATAGATAATATACCTGGCTTGTCATGTCTAAGTTCAGGATGGAATTCATCATCAAACTTATAGCCAGGATCTCCAGTTCCAGTCCCATTAGGACAACCAGTTTGAATCATGAAGTCAGCAATAACCCTATGGAATTTCAATCCATCATAGTAAGGAACATCAGTTTTCTTATGTGAGTTTTTTATTTTACCTTCTGAAAGACCTATAAAGTTAGCAACTGTTCCAGGGGCTTTGTCATGATGAAGTATTAGTAAAATATCGCCCTTATTTGTTGTGATTTTAGCATATAAACCGTCTTGCATTTTATTTAATTTTAATTGAGTCGCAAGATAATTTAATCTTTATAAAGTCAAACGAATATTTTAAAATTAATTTGATAAATCATTTATAAATTTCAACCTGTATAATCTTAGGTCAGATTCTTCGTAATCATTATCAAACTCTTCAACTGCAATATTAATATCATCTGAATCAGATTCAATAAAGAAATCATATAATTCCTCTTGTTGATCTTCATCAAAAATATCATTAACCATATAATCAATATTAAGTTTTGTTCCAGAAAAAATGATTTTTTCAAGCTCCTTGATTAACTCATCTAGATCTAAACCTTTAGCATTAGCTATATCAATTGGAAGAAGTTTTCTGTCAATACTTTGAATTATGAATAATTTTAAAGAAGAATTTGTTCCTGTTGATTTAATTATTAAATCTTCAGGCCGAGTAATTTGATTTTCCTCAACATATTCAGAAATAATTTTAAGAAATGAAAAACCAAATTTTCTAGCCTTTCCTTCACCAACTCCATTTATGTTTTTCATTTCCTCAATTGTAATTGGATATTTGAAAGACATCTCTTCTATTGAGGATTCCTGAAAAACAACATAGGGAGGAATATTTTTAGTTTTGGCAATATTTTTTCTTTCTGAAATTAAAATCTTAAATAATACTTTATCGTTTGCTGATTTAGCATTTTTATTTGAACTAGAATCTGATTGAAAATTAAATTCATGATTTTTTGAAATATAAAAATCAAATGGATTTTTTAAATATTCTTGTGACAAGTCATTTAACTTTAAAACACCATAAGATTCAATATTCTTAATTAAAAGATTATTTACTATCAAGTATCTTAAAAGTGAGTTCCAAAAAACAGAATCATGATTTTTTCCAGATCCAAATAATTTATTTTCAATAACATTATGTGATCTTAATAAGTTATTTTCTTTTCCAATTAGATAAGCAACTAAATCTTTAGTTTTATATTGTTGTTTTGTACTGTTAATTAAATTTAAAACTAAAACAACCTGATCATTAACTTTTAATTTAGGTTTTGGATTTTTCATATTATCATCCATCAAAGCACCATCACCGTTAATTTCATCAAAATCTTCTCCAAAATAATTTAATATAAATTTTCTTCTAGACATTGAAGTTTCAGCGTAAGCAGAAATTTCATCTAGCAAAGAGAAACTTTGTTCTTGCTCAGCTACTGGTTTACCAGACATAAATTTTTCAAGTTTTTCAATATCCTTATGAGTATAAAAAGCTAAACAGTGGCCTTCTCCTCCATCTCTACCCGCTCTTCCAGTTTCTTGATAATAACTTTCTAAACTTTTTGGAATATCATGATGAATTACAAATCTAACATCTGGCTTATCTATTCCCATCCCAAAAGCAATCGTAGCAACTATAATATCACATTCATCCATTAAAAACATGTCTTGATTCTTTGCTCTAATTTTTGAATCTAAACCAGCATGATAAGGCAAAGCGTTAATATCATTGACTTGTAAAAATTGAGATAATTCATTTACATTTTTTCTAGACAAACAATAAATAATGCCTGATTTTCCTTGTCTTTTTTTAATAAATGAAATAATATCTTTGTTTAAACTCTCTGTTTTCTGTGTGACTTCGTAAAAAAGATTTGGCCTATTAAATGAAGATTTAAATAATCTAGCATCTTTAATGTCTAAATTCTTAATAATATCATCTTGCACCTTAGCAGTAGCTGTAGCAGTTAATGCAATTACTGGGATTTCATTGTTAATCTTATTTAAAATAGTTTTTAAATTTCTATATTCAGGTCTAAAATCATGTCCCCATTCAGAAATACAATGCGCTTCATCAACTGCTAAAAAAGAAATATTAATTTGATTTAAAAAGTCAATATTTTCTTGCTTAGCTAAAGATTCTGGAGCAACATAAAGCAACTTAGTAATTCCATTTAAAATATCATTTTTAACAATATTAATTTCAGAATTATTTAAGGAGGAATTTAAAACATGTGCAATTCCATCAATAGATGATATTCCTCTTACAACATCAACTTGATTTTTCATTAGAGCAATCAGAGGAGAAACAACTAAAGCTGTCCCATCAGATAATAAAGCTGGGAGCTGAAAACATAAAGATTTACCAGCTCCTGTAGGCATAATAACCATATTATTATTACCATCCATTAAAGATGAAATAATTTGCTCCTGATTCCCTTTAAAAACAGAAAAACCAAATAAAGACTTTAATTCCTTTTTTAAATCAATTTTTAATGACATTTTATAAATTAGGTAGGTATTTTGTACATTTGCTTCTTAAATATACCATTTAAACCTTATTTAAAAAAACAAGATTGAAATCAAAAGACAATATTTTAGAAATTGCCGTAAATAGTTTTAAAAACCAAGGAAATGCAATTTTAAACTTACATAAGTTTCTTACACAAGATTTTGAAAATGCTGTAAAAAAAATACAGTCTTCAAATGGAAGAGTAATTGTGAGTGGAATTGGCAAAAGTGCGATTATAGGTAATAAAATAGTTGCTACATTAAACTCAACTGGAACTCCTTCAATATTCATGCATGCTGCAGAAGCGATTCATGGAGATTTAGGAATTATTCAGAAAGATGATATTATAATATTATTATCAAAAAGCGGAAATACACCTGAAATAAAAAATTTAATTCCTTTTATTAAGCAAAGAAAAATAAGTATCATTTCCATTACATCAGAACCAAATTCTTATTTAGCAAAAAACTCTGACTATTTTTTGAATTCTCATATTGAGAAGGAAGCTTGTATTAATAACTTAGCCCCAACAACAAGCACAACAGTTCAACTGGTAATTGGAGACGCTATTGCCATTTGTTTATCCGAACTAAATGGGTTTAATAAAAATGATTTTGCAAAGCATCATCCAGGTGGAATGCTAGGAAAAAAACTTTATCTTAAAGCAATAGATATTATCAATAAAAATTTAAAACCTCAATTAATTGAGACAGATAATTTTAAAACAATAATCGATGTAATTTCAAAAAACCTCCTTGGAGCAGCTGTTGTTGTTAAAGACAATAAACCAATTGGAATAATAACCGATGGAGACATCAGGAGAGTTTTCACTTTGGAATCTAACTATAAAGACGTAACAGCTAAAGACATAATGTCAAATAGCCCAGTTATTATTGATTCTGAAACATTAGTATCCTCAGCTTTATCAATTATGAATGAAAATAAAATATCTCAAATTGTAGTAACTGACAATAATAATTATTCTGGTCTTATTCATATACATAATATTTTAAACGAAGGGTTAATTTAATGAAGAATAAATCAGCAGAAGAAATGTCTTTTTTAGATCATCTTGAAGACTTGCGATGGCATTTAATCAGATCAGTATTTGCAATTTTATTGACTGGTTCAATTGCATTTATTGCTAAAGATTTTATTTTCGATACGATTTTGTTTGGACCAAAAAATATCAACTTTTTTACATATGAACTACTCTGTAGTATTTCAAATAAAGTAGGTTTAGATGAAAGTTTTTGCATTAGCGAAATGCCTTTCAGAATTCAAAGTAGAACAATGTCCGGCCAATTTTCAGCTCACATATGGATGTCTGTTACAGCTGGCTTTATAATGTCATTTCCATACGTAATATATCAATTTTGGAGTTTCATAAGTCCTGGACTTTATGAAAATGAAAAAAGCAATGCTAGAGGATTTATCTTTATTTCGTCATTTTTATTTTTTATTGGTGTTCTTTTTGGCTATTACATTGTCACTCCTCTTTCAATAAACTTTTTAGGCTCATACATTGTAAGTAGTGAGATTTTTAATGACTTTGACTTAGATAGTTATGTTGGTCTTGTAAGAGCTTCGGTATTAGCATCTGGATTAATATTTGAATTACCTATTATCGTTTATTTTTTAACTAAAATTGGTCTTGTAACCCCTGAAATAATGATAAAGTACAGGAAATTTGCTTTAATAATAGTTTTAACATTATCAGCAGTAATTACACCACCTGATATAGCTAGTCAAATAATAGTTGCAATTCCAATAATTATATTATATCAAATTAGTATTTATATTTCTAAATTTGTTTTAAGAAAAGAAAAAATAAAAAACAAAGAATGAAGTTAAAGGCTGAAGGCATATTCAAATCATATAAGGAAAGAAAAGTAGTTAATGAAATTTCTATTGAAGTTAATCAAGGTGAAATAGTTGGATTATTAGGACCAAATGGAGCTGGAAAAACTACTAGCTTTTATATGATTGTTGGTTTGATTAAGCCCGACGGAGGTAAAATATCTCTTAATAATTCAGAAATAACAACATTACCAATGTATAAAAGAGCACAGATGGGGATTGGATATTTAGCTCAAGAAGCTTCTGTTTTCAGGAAATTATCAATAGAAGATAATATAAAAGCAGTTCTTGAACTAACTACACTTTCAAAAGAAGAACAATCTATAAAAATGGAATCTTTGTTAAATGAATTTAATTTACAGAAAATAAGAAAAAGCAGAGGAGATCTACTTTCGGGTGGAGAAAGAAGAAGAACTGAGATAGCTAGAGCATTAGCAACAGATCCTAAATTTGTATTACTTGATGAACCGTTTGCTGGAGTTGACCCGATAGCAGTTGAAGATATACAAAAAATAATTTATCATCTTAAAAAAAGAAATATAGGAGTTTTAATCACTGACCATAACGTTCAAGAAACATTAGCTATTACTGACAGAACTTATCTAATGTTTGAAGGGAATATATTAAAATCAGGAAAACCAGAAGATTTAGCAAAAGATGAAATGGTTAGAAAATTATATCTAGGTCAGAATTTTGAATTTAGAAAAAAAAATCTAGACTATAGCTCTTAATAAATTCAAAACTATATATAAAATAATTATTATAGTAAAGGATGCTAATCCAAAAATACCTAAAAGAATTAACGAAGAAAAAACTAAAGCATAGAAAGCTTTGTTTTTGTTAAATGTTAAATTATTAATTTTTAACGAAAACATTTTATGATTAGATATTAATAAATAAGATGATAAAAAAACAATTATTATTAAAATAATAATGTTTTCAAAAACAAAATGTAGTTGGAATTGTTCAATAAATTGAGGTAAAAAAATAATTAAAATTGCATTCGCTGGAGTTGGAAGACCAATGAAATTATCATTATAAGTGCTTATATTAAATTTAGCTAGTCTATAAGATGATGAAAGTGTTATCAAAAAAGCTAAAAAAGGAAATAAAGAAACTAGATAATTAGAGGAATTTTCTATTACGTATGTAGATGAACCCATAAGGTTTAACATTACTATCGACGAAGTAAGTCCAAATGTAATTAAATCAGATAATGAATCTAATTGAACACCTAACTTAGAATCAACTTTAAGTAATCTTGCGAAAAAGCCATCAAAAAAATCACAAACTAAACCTAGAGACACAAACAAAGCTAATTTTTCAAGATCTCCCATAACACCATAAACAACAGCGATACAACCAAAAAATAAATTGGAAAGAGTTAATAAATTAGGAACAAAATTAAATATTTTCACACTTTAAAATTAATAATTTTATACAATATCGAATCATGAAATACTTTTATATTTAGAAATGAGTTTTTATTAACTTGTAAAAAATTAATAAAAATTAAATTTGAATAAAAAATATTTCCTACTTAGCATTTTATCAGGTTTACTTTTTGGACTATCCTGGCCAGTGAAAGGGATAGTCTTTTTGATATTCATTGCATTTGTTCCTTTACTAATTATCGAAAAAGAATTAAGAGAAAAATCAGTTGTAAAAATATATTTCTACAGCTTTTTAAGCTTTATTCTTTGGAACTCAATAACATCATGGTGGATAATAAACTCCACTGTCTTTGGAATGTTTTTCGCTATTATTCTTTATTCCATATTAATGGCATTAGTTTTTACATCCTACAGTTTGATATCAAGAAAACTAGGAAATAAACTTGGTGTTATTTTTTTTATTTCATCATGGATTGTATTTGAGAAATTTAATTTAAGTTGGGAATTTTCATGGCCATCTTTAATATTAGGAAATGTTTTTTCAGAGTCTCATAAATTAATACAATGGTTTGAGTTTACAGGTGCATTAGGTGGAACATTGTGGGTGCTTGTTATAAATCTAGTATTCTATAAAACCTTAGAAAACTATTTAAATAATAAATATTATTTAAATAAATTATCGATTGGTTTACTGTCTATCTCGTTTCCAATTATAATCTCTCTATTTATATATCAAAAAGAAGAAAAACAAAAAAAATATTTAGACATCACAATAATACAGCCAAACATAGATCCCTACAATGAAAAATATGGAAGGACAAACTTTGAAATATTACAAGAGTTTAAAGAAACTACAAACAGTACAAAATATAACAATCAATTAATAATCACACCTGAAACATACTTTTCAGAAAGTCCAGGCTATTCATTAAATGATTTTTTTGATACTTCATTTTATAAAAATTTAGATAATTACTTAATTGAGAAAAACTCAGAAATTTTAAGTGGAATACAATTTTATAAAATCTATAATTCATCAAAAACGAAAACTAAAAGTTCTAATTATATTAAAGATAGTATCTGGATTGATATTTACAATAGTAGCTTTATAAACTCAAACAAAAACCAAATCTATCATAAATCAAAGTTAGTAGTAGGAGTTGAAAATTTACCGTACAAAACTATTTTAGAACCTCTTTTAGGTAATTTACTTCTAGATTTTGGTGGAACTGTGATGACAAGAGCGACCCAGCCAAACAGATCTGTAATTAGAACAAAATCAAATACTTTAGTTGCACCAGTAATCTGCTATGAATCTATGTATGGAGAATATATGACAGATTATGTGAGAAATGGAGCACAAATTATTGCTATTATGACAAATGATGGCTGGTGGGGGGATTCTCCAGGACACAAACAATTGTTAAGCTATTCAAGGCTAAGATCAATTGAGTCAAGAAGGAGTATTGTAAGAAGTGCTAATACAGGGATTTCAGCAATAATTAATAAAAAAGGAGATATAATTGACAGTATAGGCTATGAAAAAAAAGGAATAATTAGCGGTCAAATAAAACTTTCAAATAATCTCACTTTTTATGTTAAGTATGGTGATTATATATTTAGAATATCACTATTTTTCTTTATTATTATATTTTTATTTTATTTTGCGAAAAAAAAATAAAATTAAATTTCTTTATAAAATATTGTAAGAGTCATATAAAAAATTATTTTTGCAAATATTATAATTTAAAAAAATATGTATTGGACCCTTGAACTAGCCACCTATTTAACTGATGCACCTTGGCCTGCAAACAAAGATGAGTTAATTGACTATTGTATTCGTACTGGTGCTCCGTTAGAAGTAATAGAAAATCTACAAGAAATTGAAGAAGAAGAAGAAGAAGTTTATGAATCAATTCTAGAAATTTGGCCAGATTATCCCACCGATGAAGATTATCTTTGGAATGAAGATGAATACTAGTCATAAAAAACTTTAATAAAAGTCTCATTTGAGGCTTTTTTTTTACTTAAATTTGATAAGAAATAAAAAATAATGAGCTTTATAAATTCCATATTAAACGTTTTTTTAGGAAGTAAATCAAAAAAAGATTTAAAGGAAGTTGAAGGGATAGTAAAACAAATATTGACTTTTGAGAAAGAATTTTCTTTGTTAAGCCATGATGAACTTAGAGAAAAAACAAACTTTTTTAAGAATATTATAAAAGATTCCAGAACCCCATTTAATAAAAAAATTGAAAGTTTAAACTCTAAAATAAAATCCTCTGATAATATTGACGAAAAAGATGAATACTACACTGAAATAGATTTAATTAATGAAGATTCAAATAAAAATGTTGAAGAAATTTTAAATGAAATTCTTCCGCAAGCCTTTGCTGTAGTAAAAGAAACTGCTAAAAGATTTAAAGAAAATTCGGAAATAAGAGTTAAATCAAATGAATTTGATTTAAGATTATCTTCTGAGAAAACTTATGTCAAAACAGATGGTGATTGTGTTATTTGGTCTAATAAATGGAATGCAGCTGGAAAAGAGGTTACTTGGGATATGGTTCATTATGATGTTCAATTGATTGGAGGAATAGTTCTTCACAGAGGAAAAGTTGCTGAAATGCAAACTGGTGAAGGAAAAACATTAGTTGCAACTCTACCTGTATATCTTAATGCACTTACAGGAAACGGAGTTCATTTGGTAACTGTAAATGATTATTTAGCAAAAAGAGATAGTGCTTGGATGGCACCAATATTTGAGTTCCATGGATTAAGTATCGATTGTATCGACTATCACTCTCCTAACTCTGAAGAAAGAAGAAAAGCTTATAATGCAGATATTACATACGGAACTAATAATGAATTTGGATTTGACTATCTAAGAGATAACATGGCTCATTCTTCTAAAGATTTAGTTCAAAGAAAACATGCATATTCAATAGTCGATGAAGTTGATTCTGTACTTGTGGATGATGCAAGAACACCATTAATAATTTCAGGACCTGTTCCAAAAGGAGATATTCATGAATTTGACGAATTAAAACCAAGAATTTATGATATTGTAAAAAAACAAAAAGATTTATTAACTCAAGTTTTATCAAAAGCTAAAAAGTTAATTTCTGATGGAAATAATGAAGAAGGAGGTTTTCATCTTTTACAAGTTTTTAGAGGTCTTCCAAAAAACACAGCACTAATAAAATATTTGAGTCAAGAGGGAATTAAACAATTACTTCAAAAAACAGAGAATTTCTATATGCAAGACAACAACAGAGAAATGCCTAAAGTTGATTTAGATTTATTCTTTGTTATTGATGAAAAAAATAATCAAATTGAATTAACTGATAAAGGAATCGATACTATCTCTAATAAAAATGAAGATTCTAATTTTTTTGTTTTACCCAACCTATCAATTGAATTAACACAAATTGAAAATAAAAAACTTGAACTTAGCTTTGAAGTTGAAGAGAAAGAAAAAGTTTATAATGATTTTTCTACTAAAAGCGAACGAATTCATACTTTAAATCAATTACTAAAAGCATATACTCTCTTTGAAAAAAATACTGAGTATGTAGTAATGGATAATAAAGTCAAAATTGTTGATGAACAAACTGGAAGAATTATGGATGGCAGAAGGTACTCTGATGGATTACATCAAGCAATTGAAGCTAAAGAAAATGTAAAAATTGAAGATGCTACTCAAACCTTTGCCTCAATAACTCTCCAAAATTATTTCAGAATGTACAATAAACTTTCTGGAATGACTGGTACTGCAATTACAGAAGCTGGAGAATTATGGGATATTTATAAATTAGATGTTGTAGAGATTCCAACAAATAAGCCGATTTCTAGAAAAGATCAAAATGATTTGATATATAAAACCAAAAGAGAAAAGTATAATGCTGTTATTGAGGATGTTACTAAAATATCGAATCAAGGAAGACCTGTATTAATTGGTACAACATCAGTTGAAATTTCAGAGCTTTTGGCAAGAATGTTAACAATAAGAAAAATTAATCATAATGTTTTAAATGCCAAATTACACAAGAAGGAAGCAGACATAGTTTCTCAAGCAGGTAATGCAGGAATTGTAACTATCGCTACAAATATGGCAGGAAGGGGAACAGATATTAAAATCTCAGACCAAATAAAGAATGATGGTGGATTAGCTATTATCGGAACAGAAAGACATGATTCAAGAAGAGTTGATAGACAGCTTAGAGGAAGGGCCGGAAGACAAGGAGACCCAGGAAGCTCTCAATTCTATGTTTCATTAGAAGATAATCTAATGAGGCTTTTTGGCTCAGATAGAGTTGCCAAAATGATGGATAGAATGGGATTAGAGGAAGGTGAAGTAATTCAGCACTCAATGATGACTAAAACAATAGAAAGAGCACAAAAAAAGGTAGAAGAAAATAATTTTGGTATTAGAAAAAGACTTCTTGAGTATGATGATGTAATGAATGTGCAAAGGGAAATTATTTATAAAAGAAGAAAACATTGTTTACAAGGTGAAAGACTAAAGGTAGATATTGCTAGTATGATTTATGACACTTGTGAGATTGTAGTAAGCAATAGTAAAGGGTCCAACAATTACAAAGACTACGAATTTGATATAGCAAGATTCTTTTCAATGAAGTCTACTTACAGTGAAGAAGAATTTAAATCTTTTGATGAAGATGAAATCTTTCAAAAAACTTATAAAAAAGCATTTGAATTTTATAATGCCAAAATGATTTCTTCAGCAACAAAAGTATTTCCAGTAATAAAAAATGTTTATGAAAGTGCATCAAATAATTTTGAAAGAATTGTCGTTCCTTTTACCGATGGCAATAAAACACTAAATGTAGTTTCAAATTTAGAAAACGCATACAATTCTGAAGGTAAAACACTAGTAAATGATTTTGAAAAAAATATATCATTGGCTATAATAGATGAAGCCTGGAAAGTTCATCTAAGAAAAATGGATGAATTAAAACAGTCTGTTCAATTAGCGGTACACGAACAAAAAGATCCACTAGTCATTTATAAGGAAGAAGCTTATGTATTGTTTGGTTCAATGATTGAAAAAGTTAATAAAGACATAATTTTGTTTTTATTTAACGGAGAACTTCCTTCAAAAGATCCTTCAAATATTAGGGAAGATAGAAGAGTCAGAAGACAACAAAAATTTAATATTTCTAAAGAAGAAGTATTGAACAGTGATGAAATTGCATCAAAAAACAGAAAAGCTGGAGAAAATGTTTCTCAGTCTAATAGCTATATAGATACAGTTGTAAGAGAAGTGAAAAAAATTGGTAGAAATGAAAAAGTAACAATAAAAAATGTTACTAACGGAGAAACAAAAAGTGTCAAATATAAAGTAGCTGAAAATTTTATAAAAAAAGGCGAATGGATAATTTTTAATGAATAATTAAAAAACATGAACATAGTTGTAATAGGACCATTATACCCATATAGAGGTGGTATTTCCGATACAAATAAAGAACTATGTGAATCATTAATATCAAGTGGCCATAAAGTAGAAGTAATAAACTTTAAACTTTTATATCCCAAGTTTTTATTTCCTGGAAAAACACAATTTCATCAAAGCGATGAAAACACAAATCTGAAATCACACAGAATAATAAACACTGTAAATCCAGTCAATTGGATTAGGGTGATAAAAAAAATAAACGAATTAAACCCAGATTTACTAATTTCAACATATTGGACTGGATTACTTTCACCTTGCTATTACATTATAAATAAACTTGTAAGTAATAAAATAAAAAAAATTGGAATAATACATAATGTTATTTCTCATGAAAAAAGATTAGCAGAAAAAAAACTACTAAAATTGTACTTAAGTGGACTTGATAAATATTTTACACTTTCTAAAAACGTTTTAGATCAAATTAAAAAAATTTCGAAAAAATCAAAAGGAATTAACTTATTTCATCCATTGTTAAAGAAGTTTGGGATAAAAGAAGATAAAATAATTTCAAAAAAAATACTTGGTTTAAATAATGATAATGAATATATATTGTTTTTTGGTTTAATAAGAGAATATAAAGGATTAGAAACTCTTATTAAAAGTATGCCCAAAGTTGTAGAAACTAATCCGAATGTAAAATTGCTAATTGTTGGTGAAAACTATATCTCAATGAAAAAATATTACCAGTTAATTGAAAAATTAAATATTTCTAAAAATATCATAGTTAAAAATATATTTATTGATAACGACAAAATTAAATATTGGTTCAGTTCATCTGAATTAGTTATAATTCCATATAAAACAGCATCTCAAAGTGGGATTACATCACTTTCATTTCAATTTGAAATCCCAACTGTATCATCAAATATAAATGGGCTAAATGAACTAATAGAAGATAATGAAACAGGATATTTATTTAATAGAAATTCTGATGAACTAGCGCTAAAAATTAACAATGCTTTAAAAAGTGACAGAAAGAATATTATAAACAATATTATTAAACTAAAGAAAGAATTAACTTGGAAAAAGTTTATTATTCAAATTTTAAAAAATATATAGTATGTATAAATATAGCTTATTAACTCTTTTACTAATATTCAATACTTGGTCAAATGAAATTAATACTAACCAAGAATATAAAACCGCATATTTTGCTTCAGGATGTTTTTGGTGTGTAGAAAGTATTTATGAAAATTTAAAAGGAGTAAAAGAAGTTAATTCTGGATATTCAGGAGGTAAAACCAGTAACCCTACATATAGAGAGGTCATGACAGGCAAAACTGGACATGCTGAGGCAATTGAAGTAATTTATAACCCTAATGAAATAACATTTAAAACTTTAGTTAATGTTTTTTTTGGTTCTCATGATCCTACAACTTTAAATCAACAAGGGCCTGATAGAGGAACTCAATATAGATCTATTGCATTTTATGAAAGTTATATTGAAAAAGAAGTTATTGAAAAAACTATAAAAAAATTATTATCTAATAAATCTTATTATAAAATAACTACAGAAGTAAAAAAATTTAAAGAATTTTATTTAGCTGAAAAGTATCATCAAGATTATAAGAAAAAAAACCCTTATAATCCATATATATTAAATGTTTCAGCTCCAAGAATAAATAAATTCAAAATTGATTATTCAGAACTTTTAAAATAATTTAATTTTCTATCTATAATTCTGTCCATATAATCCTGAATAAAAGCTTTTAGATAGATTTCCTCTTTAGAAAAATCAATATTTGTATCATTTATAATATTATTTTCTAACCAGTAGTCTTCAATATCATAAACTCCAATAACTTCATTACCATCAAATACCAATGTATAATTATCCATAGTGAAATGATATACAGTTCCTGAGTAATTTATTGAAAATGGTTGACCTGAGTTTGAAAAAACACTCCTTCCCCACGAATTTATGTGCTCCTTATTACCCACTAAATCAACAATTGAAGGAAATATATCCATTTGTTGCATTAAAACATTGTTTTCACCCTTAAATGAGTTGTTTGGATGGTAAAATAGAATAGGAATTGCAAATCTATTTACTGGAGCAGCATAATAAGGATACCAAAACTGATTAGTATGATCAGCTGTGATGATAAATATAGTATTATCAAACCAAGGTTCTTTTTTAGCTGATTCAAAAAACTTTCTTAATGCATTATCAGAATAACCTATAACTTGATGCATTTGAACATCACCCAAAGGAAAAACTCCTTCATATTCATTAGGGACATAAAATGGCTCATGTGATGACAAACTAAAAAATGTAGAAAAAAACGGTTCTTTTAGTTTAGTAGTTGTGTTGTTAACATATTGTAAGAACGGTTCATCCCAAATCCCCCAAAAACCATCATATAATGAATTATCACTAAACTCGTTTTTTCCAAAATAATTATCAAATCCTAAAATATTGGATAAACCCAAAAAACCCATTGATCCATTAGGAGCTCCATGAAAAAAAGAGGTTGAATATCCTTTTTTATTAAAAACAGAAACTAATGATTGTATTTCTTGGTTAGCGTAAGGAGAAGAAGTAAATGGTATTTTAAATGATGGTACACTTGCTAAGATTGACGGTAATGCTTCAATTGACTGACGACCATTAGCATAAGCATTAGTGAAAATCAAACTATTATTAGAAAGAGAATCTAGAAAAGGAGTGTAGCTTATATAGTCTTTGATATTTCTATTTTTATTAAACGCACCTATGTATTCACGTCCAAAGCTTTCCATTACAAGTATCATTACATTAGGTTGTGAAAAGATAGTATCATTAACCATTTTTATAGGACTTAAAACTTCATTTACTTTTGGAGAATCCATAAAGTTTTTCTTTTTAAAAAAATTCTTATTAAAAGTTCTAATAAAACTAAATGGAGAATTTAATACAAAATCGGCATGAATACCTTTTTTAACAAACCTGTGAGCATCAACCATGTTTATAGGACGTGTAGCATTCCCAATACCACCTCTAACTCCAATAACACAAATAAAAATTATAAAAAGAGAAGATAAACTAGAAAAAAGATAAAACTTGAAATTATAATCAGCATGAACAGTCTTGATTTTTATTTTTTTATAAAGATAAATCCAAACATAAATTAAAAGAAAGAAGAAAATAAAAACATGCCAATAATTATATATAAATGAACCTGCAAGAGCCATTTTATTTGTTTCATTTTCTAAAATATCAAAAACTCTAGTAGTCAATCTACTTTGAGAAAACCGATAATAAATGAAATCAAAAAAATTTGTAGAATAAGCTATTAAATTTGTAGAAAAATACAATATCGTCATACCTTTCTGAAACTTTTTACTTGTGAAGTTTTTGAAAGGAATTAAGGATATTAATATAAATAAAACATTAGCATATAATATTGCAGAGGTATCAAATGTTAAACCTATATAACACAAATAAAAAAACTCGTAAAAACTCTCAATAATAATCATATTACTATTATAAAAATAGAATAACACTCTAGCGAAAAAATAAAAAACATATGCTAATGAAATTCTTAATAAAAGTGTTTTATATGATTCTATTCTACTATACATTAAAACTTGACTTTAAATGATGCAATTGAAAAAAGGTAGCCTGTAATAATTCCGAAACATGAACCAATTATAATATCTCCTGGAAAATGAACACCAATATAAATTCTACTGTATGAGACTATAATTGCCCATAAAAAAAGATATTTTAAATTTGATGAAATTTTTCTAAAAGAAAAATAAAAAAAAGTAGCAAGAGCAAAAGAATTTGCAGCATGGGCTGAAAAAAATCCATATAAGCCACCACATCCTTCTTTGACAATTCTCATGTTATCATTTATTGATGTATCATGACAAGGTCT
>CAJJCV010000040.1 GCA_905182765.1 Cryomorphaceae bacterium BACL29 MAG-121220-bin8
ATTAGACTATGATCTTCCTGTTGATGGGTTAATTGCAACTGTGAATGCTGGATATGATAATTCTAAAGGAGAAGGTTTTAGTTCTCAAGACAAGAACATGCCAACTGATGCAGTAGGTTTTAACGGAACTAATAATATGTACTCAAATGAAAGTACTAATTTATTATTTGACGCCTATTTAAATTATGCTTTAGAATCTGGAAAATCTAATTTATCTGTTACTGCAGGTCATTCTTATCAGAGTTTTGAATATGATAATTCAAGTACAGCATCAGTTGAATATTTAAATACAGATGGTTCAGTTAATAATGGTTCTTCTACCACAAACTCATATATAGATACATCAAAAAATGTTTTACTTTCTTATTTTGGAAGAATTAATTATTCTTTTAATGAAAAATACTTGCTTACAGCTACTTTAAGAGCAGATGCATCCTCTAAATTACCTGCTAATGATAGATGGGGTCAATTTTTTTCTGCTGCTTTAGCTTGGAACTTTTATGACGATGGAGTCGATAAATTAAAGTTAAGAGTTGGGTTTGGTGAAGTAGGAAACGTTAATGGTCTTGGAGATTATAATTTTTTAACTAGATATGTTAGTAGTGATTCAAAATCTAAATATGGTTTTGGAAATTCTTTCTATTCAACTTACAGACCAGCACCAATTAATAAAAACCTAAGATGGGAAGTTGGTCAAACTGCTAATTTTGGTATTGATTTTATATTTTCAGACTTAAAGTTAAATGGTTCATTAAATGCCTATATTAAAAAGACCAATGATTTAATAGCTACTGCAGTTATCGATCCATTTACAAACTTTGGAACTACTATTGATGCTAATATTGGTGATATGGAAAATAAAGGAATTGAATTACAATTAAATTCTACTTTGTATGAATCTGATGATTTAAAATTTGATTTGAGTTATAACATTTCTGTAAATGATAATAAAATCACAAGACTTGATAATGATCAAAATGTAGGTGGAATTGGTTTTGGTGCTTTTTTACAAAAACATGAAACAGGTAAAGCGCCTTATTCATATTATGTTTACAAACAAATATATGATCATAAAGGAAGGCCAATTGAAGGTTCGTATGCTGACTTAAATGGTGATGGAAGAATTAATAATGATGATAGGTATACTTATAAAGATCCTTATGCCGATGTATTAATGGGGTTAACAGCTTCAGTTACATATAAGGATTTTGATTTAAGCATGGCTTCAAGAGCTAGTATAGGAAACTATAGTTCTAATAGAATGCAAGCCGCTTCAGTTGAAAATCAAATATGGAATCTAGGTAGATTATCAAATGTTCACACATCGTATTTAGATACAGGATTTTTGTATTTTTCTGATAAGAATGGTCTAAGTGATCATCATATTCAGAATGCTTCTTTTTTTAAATTAGACAATGTTACATTAGGTTGGACAGTTGATAATGTAATTGACAATAATCCGATGAGATTATATATAAGTGCAGATAATCTGCTTACCATCACAGAATATGAAGGAATAGATCCTGAAATCACGGGTGGTATAGATAGTAACTTTTATCCAAGGTCAAGAGCTATTGCTTTAGGACTTGATATTAATTTTTAATCTTATAACTATGAAAAAAATATTTTATTTATTCACTTTAACTTCAATGATACTAGTATCGTGTCATGCTGATTTAGATCAATTCCCAACGGATCCTGATTTATTTACCGAAATTGATGTTTTTAAAGATGTTGATTCAGCTAAAGGAGCACTTGCGAAAGTGTATGCTAGTTTAGCTATAACTGGTCAGGTAGGTCCAACAGGAGATCCTGATATTGATCCTAGTCTAATTGATGAAGGATTTTCTCAGTATACAAGAATTTTATATACACTTAATGTTTGTAGTACTGATGAGGCAGTTGTAGGTTGGGGAGACCCAGGTTTACCTAATATTCATGAAATGTCTTGGGATATAAACAATCCTTGGACTCAGGGCATGTATTTTAGGTTAGCTCAAGTTGTTTCTTTTTCTAATTCATTCATTGAAAACGCTGCTGATTTAGCTTCGAGTAATACTGAGGCTTCTTATTTTGTTGCTGAAGCTAGATTTTTAAGAGCTTATGCATATTTACAGTTAATGGACATGTATGCTAATGTTCCTTTAGTAACGAAAGTAACTTCTGAACTTCCAAAACAAAGCAACAGACAAGAGATTTTTTCTTTTGTTGAAACAGAACTTAATGAAATTAGTTCAACACTTGCAGATTCAGGGTCTAATGAATACGGAAGAGTCGATAAAGTTGCTGCATGGGCATTACTTTCCAGACTTTATTTAAATGCGCCTGTATACATTGGATCTGACATGAGTTCTCAAGTTATAGCTAACGCTGAAAAGGCAATTTCTAGCTCATATTCTCTGAACACAAGTGATGGAAATGGAAATGGTTCTGCATATGATGAATTATTTTTAGCAGATAACAATAAAAACGGATCTCAAAATGAGTTTATTTTCGTAGTTCAATTTGATGGACTAAATAGTCAAAATTGGGGTGGTGGAACTTTTATGGTTCATGCACCAATTGGTGGTTCAATGAATCCTTCGATCTTTGGAGTTAATGGAGGATGGGGCGGTCTTAGAACTACAAAAGCTTTAGTTGATAAGTTTGAATATTCTGTAACAGCATCAAATTCTGATGGTCATCCTACTGCTTGGTCTGATTCAAGAGCAATGTTTCATACTGATGGACAAAACTATGAAATGGAAAAAGTCGCTCCTTTTAAGGAAGGTTATGGTGTTACTAAATTTAGAAACGTTGATGTGACTGGAGCTGCTGGATCTGACTCTTCAGGAGACCATGTTGACACAGATTTATCAATAATTAGACTAGCAGAAGTTTATTTAAACTATGCTGAAGCTGCGGTAAAAGGTGGAGGTAACCTAGACACTGCTGCAGGATTGATAAATCAACTTAGGTCTAGAGCTGGTGCCCCAACGATTACAAGTTCTGATTTAACGGCTGACTTTGTTTTAGACGAAAGATCAAGAGAATTGTATTGGGAAGGTCAAAGAAGATCAGATTTAATTAGACATAATAAATTTGTTACATCTAATTATATGTGGCCATTTAAAGCAGGAGCTGCAAAAGGTAAAGCTTCTGATGATTATAGAAGAATATTTCCAATTCCAGAAGCTGTGCTTCTTGTGAATACTAACTTAACACAAAATCCAAATTATTAATTATGAAAACTATATTAAAATTTAGTAAACTATTATTATTTACATTTTTAATTGTAAATATCACTTCTTGTGAAAAAGAAGATTATTTAATCTTTACTGCTATAAATCAGAAAGAGGTTAAATTCCAAAATGAATTTCAAGATGTTTATAAAATATCTCAACAAACATCAAATAATATTTCAGAACGTTTAGTTTGGAATGCTCCAGACTTTGACGCTCCAACGACTGTTACTTATGTTGTTGACATTTCAACAAGCAGTGATTTCTCTACTATTGATATGAGTTCAGGTGATACTTCTAATACTCATTTAGGTGTTAAAGTAAGTTCAATGCTTGAATTTGCTGAAACTTTAGGTTTAGATGATGATCCTAATACAACTTTTAGCGACGGTACACCAAACAATACAGGAATGGTTTATGCAAGAGTAACGGCTTATGCAGGAACTTCATCCTCAGGCGCAAATCAATCATCCACAGTTTCTAAAACTGCTTCAATAAATATTGAAGTTCTAGAAAATGTTGGAGCCTGTACTGATTCAGTTCTAAGTAATTGGGGACTGGTTGGTAGTGCTGTTAACGGATGGGGTGGAACAAATAGAGGATTTGCAGCTGGAAATGATGTTCCATTTTTAAGTAACGGGCAAGATGGAATGTTTAGAGCTGTTGCTACCTTGTATGATGGTGAATTTAAAATTCGTGAGGACAATGCATGGGGTGTTAATTATGGTGATGACGGAGCTGATGGAACATTAGAGCAAGGTGGAGCTAATATTACTATTTCCGCTGGTCATTACATTATCGATTTCGATGCTGTTAATTTTACTATAACTATAACGCCTGCAGGAACTGTATGGGGAGTAGTTGGTAGCGCAACTTTAAACGGTTGGGGAGCTGCTGAGGATGTGAAATTAATGCCTGACCCATGTAATGACGGAGTTTATTTAGTTAAGGATGTGGTTTTAATTGATGGTGAAATAAAATTCAGACAGGATGATGCATGGGGCGTAAATGTTGGAGATAATGGTGCTGATGGTACTTATGAAGCTAATGGTTCGAACATTGCTGTATCAGCTGGGACATATGATATGGTTCTTGACACGGTTAATGGTACATATACTTTAACTGTAAAATAAAATTTAGTTTTGATTTATAAAAAAATGGGTTGTCAGCTTGATAATCCATTTTTTTTTATTCATTTTTAATTATGAAATCATTTATATATTATTTTTTTATTTTAATAATTTCTTTAAATAGTAATTATTCACAAGACACTTTTATTAATCCTGTAATTAATGGCGGTTATCCTGATCCGTCTATTGTAAGGGTCGATGATGATTTTTACATTGTAAATTCTTCTTTTGAATATTTTCCTGCGCTTCCTATTCATCATAGTAAAGATTTGGTTAATTGGGAGTTAATAGGTTATGGAATTGATAGACCTAGTCAAGCACTTAAGGAAGTTAATTTGTATGATGTTCAGCAGCAAGGTGGTATTCATGCTCCATCAATTAGATATCATGATGGACTTTTTTATATCGTTGTAACAAATGTGTATTCACCTGAAGATAAATCTAAGCCTACTGAAATGGTTAATTTCATATTAACTGCTAAAAATCCTGCTGGTCCATGGTCAGACCCATACGTTATTGAAGGTGCTCCTGGGATTGATCCAGATATTTTTTTTGATGATAATGGTAAAGTATGGTTCGTAGGAACTCATGATACTGGAAACCCAAACAAAAATGGAATAGGTGAAATTTGGATTCAAGAACTAGATTTAAATAGCTGGAAATTAATAGGGGATAGGTTTTCTATTTGGACTGGTGCATGTGGAGGATGTTGTGTAGAAGGTCCTCACATTTATAAACAAAATAATCGGTACTACTTAATGGTAGCCGAAGGAGGAACCTCTTATAATCATGCTGTAATGATAGCATCAAGTGAAAATATTGAAGGTCCTTACGATTCTAATCCTAAAAACCCAATACTAACCTCAAGACATTTGTCTAATAACAATTGGGTACATAGCACTGGTCATGCTGATTTAGTTCAGTTAAAGGACGGTCGATGGTATATGGTTTCCTTAGGCATAAGAAATGAAATGGATGCTACTAGTAACATGGGAAGAGAAACTCATTTAATGCCAGTTTCATGGGAAGAGGCATGGGATAATTGGGTTGAAGTTGAAGAGGGTAGATGGGAACCTGTTATTATTAAATGGCCAGTAGTAGCTCCAAAAACTGGAAAAATAGAGAGATTTACACCAGTTCCATTTATCGAAAAAAAACAATATGTCAATAATTCTTTTTACGATGATTTCAGCTCTAATACACTTGATTTACAATGGAATTTTAGAAGAGTACCTAGAAAAAACACTTATGTATTAGATTCAAAAAATAAAAAACTTAAGTTAAACCTTAGTCCTGAAACTTTTAAGTTAAGAGGTCAGTATAGTTTAATGGGATTTAGACAAAAGGAAACTGAGTTTGAGTATTCTGCAAGTATGAATTTTAAGCCTAAAAATAACTTATCTGAATCTGGTTTAAGTATGTTTTCTCAAGATGATAATTATATAAATTTTACAATTAAAAAAGAAAATAAAAAAACTAACCTAGTTTTAATAGTAAAGCCCAGGGAAAGTGAATCGAGAACTATTAAGTCAATGCCAATTAAATATAACGATGAAATAGTTTTAAAAATCCTTTCAAAAAATAACAAGTATACTTATCATTATTCAATTGACGGAGGTAATTCGTTTATGTTGTTTTCAGAAACTAAAGCTAATTTAGTTTTATGCAAAGGTTATATTGGAACTAATTTAGGTTTATATGCTACAAGTAATGGAAATAAAACCAAAGAATATGCTGAATTTAATTGGGTTAAAAACCAAATAAAATAATTATTATGAAAAACTTACTATTTCTTTTACTCTTACTTTTTTCTTTTAATTCGTGTAATAATAAAGAATCACTGATTTATGATTCAGAATCTTTAGATTCACTAGTAAGTAAATATGTTGATAATGGATCTCAGGCTCTTCTTCTTGTACGATTAGAAGACAGAAATGGTTCCGCAATATATCAAAACAGCGTCAAGAATAATAAGCTTGTTCCAGACCATATTATTAATAAAAACACGTGGTTTAGAATTTGGTCTATGAGTAAAATAGTTACTATTTCAATAACTATGGATTTAGTTGAGGATGGTTTACTAAGTCTTAATGATCCTGTTTCTAAATATATTCCTGAACTAAGTAATTTAAAAGTTGCATTATCAAATAATGATAAAGCTTTAACTAGTTATGGACAAGCTTTTGGATATGATAATTCAGAATTACAAGATCCTTGTCCTATAAAATTAGTTGAAAGTAATTCTGAAATGACTGTTTTGCAATTGATTAATCATCAAGCAGGGTTTTATTATTCTACAACAGGAATTGAGTGTTTAGACAATGCTTTAGATTCTAAAAATTTAGCAGCTTCCAAAAATTCTAATGAACTGATTCAGAAATTATCTGAACTCCCTTTAATTGATCATCCTGGAAATAAAGATTTTTACGGTCTTAATACAACAGTTTTAGGACTTGTAAATGAAAGAGCTTCAGGAGAAACATTAGACAATCTGGTTAAAAACAGAATAACTGGACCAATGAATATTAAAGGTCTACAGTATAATAAGAATTCTGACACTCAATTATTACCAGTTTTCTCTGGTGTAGATTCTATAATAAGATTAGCTAATGAAGGAGAACTTGATATTATGGGTTCATATGTACCAGGATATGGTTCCGAAAATGAATTATTTATGGGCGGTGAAGGAATGATTGGAACAGCCGATGGTTATGCAGATTTTTTAAGAATGCTATTAAATCATGGAGAATTAAATGGACATAGATTTTTAAATGAATCTTCAGTAAAAGAAATATATGCTCCCCATACACAATTAGATAATGAATACGGATACAATGGTTATAATTTGTGGGTAACGAGTGATTTAACCAAAGAAAATGGATATGGTGATGAAGGTTTGTGGACTGGTGGAGGTTATGAGGGTACACATTTTTGGATTGATCCTAAGCGTGATTTCGTTGGATTAATAATGACACAAATGTTTGAAACACCAAAGGCTGGGCATGGTAGAGATAATGAAATTAGAGGAGAAGTTTACAAACAAATATTTAAACAAGAAGAGTAATATGAGAAAAATAAACTTTATAGTATTTATATTTTTAATTACAATCTCATGTAAGACAGAAAAACAGGATTTTATTTCAAACGATAATATTCAACTTTCTGATTTAATCGAAAGAGTCGAGCCTCCAAATTGGTGGGTTGGAATGAAAACTAATGACCTAGAGCTGTTAGTGTATGGAAAATCAATTACTGATTTGGTGCCAAAAATAGATGATTCCAATATAAAACTCAATTCGTTTGATAAAGTAAAAAACGAAAATTATCTTTTTTTAAACATTTCAATTTTAAAGAATGCTGAACCAGATGAAATTGAAATAGATTTTTATAAAGGTGAAGTTATTGTTGATAAGTATGTATTTTCTTTACTAGAAAGAGAAAAAAACGCATCAAATGTTGAAGGTTTTAATAATTCTGATGTGATGTATTTAATAACACCTGACAGATTTGCAAACGGTGATCCATCAAATGATGATATAAAAGAGATGTATGAACGTCCAAACAGAGATTATGACAGAGGACTTCATGGCGGAGATATTCAAGGCGTTATTAATCATTTAGATTATATAAAAGATTTAGGATTTACAACCGTGTGGGTAAATCCTGTTTTAGAAAATAACATGAAAAAATCATCATATCATGGTTATTCAACAACGGATTACTATAAAGTAGATCCTAGATTTGGTTCCAATGAATTATTTAAAGAATTAAGTGTTAAGTCAAAAGAAAAGGGAATTAAACTTGTAATGGACCTGATACCAAATCATTGTGGATCTGAACACTGGTTTTTTAAGGACCCTCCAATGGATGATTGGTTTAATTATCAATCTGGATTTAAACAAACAAGTCACGTACGTGAAACTGTTCAAGACATCCATGCTTCTGAAATTGATAAAAGAGAACATGCTGATGGATGGTTTGTTGAAACAATGCCAGATTTAAATCAAAAGAATCAAAAAATGTCTAAATATTTAATTCAAAACACATTATGGTGGATTGAATATGCTGGACTTTCAGGAATAAGAGTAGACACTTATCCATATTCTGATAAAGACTTTATGTCTGATTGGACTTTTGCTGTTATGGATGAGTATCCAAAATTTAATATTGTTGGAGAAGAATGGTCTGAGAATCCTATCGTTATTTCCTATTGGCAAAAAGATAAAATCAATCATGATGGATATATCTCTTATTTACCAACTTTAATGGATTTTCCACTTCAAATATCATTTACAGAAGCTTTGTTAGACGATTTTAATTGGGGAAAAGGTTTTATTAAACCTTACAAAGTATTAGCAAGTGACTTCTTATATCCAAATCCTAATAATTTATTAATATTTCCGGATAATCACGATATGGTCAGATTCTATACTCAAGTTAAGAATGATATAGATTTATTTAAAATGGGGATTGTTTATTACAGTACAATGAGGGGCATCCCACAGTTTTATTACGGCACTGAGATTTTAATGAACAGCGATGAGAACCCAGGAGATCACGGATTAATTAGGACTGATTTTCCAGGGGGATGGTTAGGAGATAAAATAAATGCATTTAATGGAGATGGATTATCTATTAAGCAATTAGAAACTCAAAAGTTTTTTAAACAAATTTTAAATTGGAGAAAAAATAATAATATAATTCATAATGGTAAACTAATACAATTTGCTCCAAAGGATGGGATTTATTCTTTTTTTAGAATTTTAGATAATAAAATGGTTTGGGTAATATTCAATAGAAATAATTCATCTAAAACCTTAGCAACCTCTAGGTTTGATGAGCTTATTGAAAATTACGAAAGTGCATTTGATGTATTAAATAAAAAGAAAATTTCTATTTCAGAAAAGTTAATAATTAAAGCAAAATCAGCTTTGATTTTAGAGATCGAATAGATTTATTCATATCTATGAAAAAACTTGTTTTATTATATTTCATACTAATATCTAGCTCTATAATTGCTCAAGTTCAGGATAATGTAACATGGTCAACAAGTCCAAATCCATTTAATGACTCTGAAAAAATTAAAATCAGTGTTTCAGGAGTTGATCCTTCTAAATGGTCAACAGAAGACGTGTATTTATGGACTTGGTTTTTTGATTCAAATGACGTAGAGGTAAGTTCTCAGATTAATTGGAATGGTGAATGGAATAATTCAAAAGAATCTATGAAAATGACTAAGAATTCTGACGGAACTTTTTCGTTTGAATTTATACCAACAGAATTATTTCAATATGAGGGGATTGGTAAAATTGGTGTTTTAGCCAAAGCAAAAGATGGAACAGGAGATAAAAAAACTCCCGACTATTTTTTTGAAGTTGGTAGATTTGATTTGACTATTAATAGTCCAAAAATTAATCCAGTAATTTTGGAAAGAGAAGGTTCTATTAATATTTCTGTTTCATCTGCTAATGAAATTAATTATTATTTGATGAATGGAGATCAGATTTTATTTGAATCATTAAATAATAAAAATTTTTCTAAAGATATTTTAGGTCCAGATTCGGAAAATGATGGGCTCAAATTGATTGAATCAACAACATTAAGATTATTATGTAAGGATATTAATGATTCAAATAATTTTATAAACTTAAATTTTGACATAGTTGTTGAGCCTAGTTCAATAGAGAAAGAACCTCCTTTTGAACTTCAAGATGGTATTAATTATATTGATGATAATTATTCAAAAATTTACTTACAATTAAATGCACCTAATAAAGATTTTGTTTATGTACTTGGAAATTTTAATCAATACATAAAGAACAAAGAGTCATTAATGAATATAAATCCATCAAATAACAAATTTTGGATTGAGATTAATGATTTACAGGAAAATGAGAATTATTGGTATCAATATGAAGTATATTCAAAATCTCCAGTTTCTGGCTCTCCAACAGTCGTTAAAGTAGCTGATCCATTTTCTAATGTAATTATATCCTCATATGACGATACAGATATCCCAGTAGATTCTTATCCAGATTTACCTAAATTTCCTGTAAATCAAAAGGGAGAATTTACTTTGATAAATCAACTAGATAAATACAATTGGAATGTTTTAAATTTTGAAAAACCAAAAAAGGAAGACTTGGTTATTTATGAAATATTAATTAGAGATTTTGATAACGAAAGAAGTTTACAAAATTTGATTGACAGAATAGATTATTTCAAAAACTTAAATATAAATGCAATTGAACTTATGCCGGTCATGGAATTTGAGGGTAATGAAAGTTGGGGTTACAACAGTTCTTATCATTTATCATTAGACAAGTTTTATGGAACTCAAAATAAGCTGAAAGAGTTTATAGATTTATGTCATAAGAACGGAATAGCGGTAATTTTAGATTTAGCTTTAAATCATGTTTTTGGAAGAAGTCCCTTAGTGAAAATGTGGATGGATGACCCAGATAATAACTCTTGGGGAGGACCATCCAATGAGAATC
Organism: Cryomorphaceae bacterium BACL29 MAG-121220-bin8; assembly: GCA_905182765.1. Classification (GTDB taxonomy): domain Bacteria; phylum Bacteroidota; class Bacteroidia; order Flavobacteriales; family Flavobacteriaceae; genus MAG-121220-bin8. The sequence goes on from CAJJCV010000040.1 coordinate 10,849, forward strand.
CATATTTCAATCAATCTGCAAAACATACTTACTCTGTTGGCTATGATTTTAATCACCAAAATGAACTAACTCAATATTATACCAAAAGGGTAGTAGAACATTGGGTTAATGAATATAAAATTGATGGCTTTAGATGGGATTTAACAAAGGGATTTACTCAAAATTGTGATGAAAACAATTACGAATGTACTAATTCGTTTCAACAAGATAGAGTTGACTTATTAAAATTATATGCAGACTATTCTTGGTCATTAGATCCAGATCATTATGTCATTTTCGAACATCTGGGAAGTGATGCAGAGGAAAAAGAGTGGGCTGATTATAGAATTGATGAAGGTAAAGGAATAATGGTATGGGGTAAAATGACTTCGATGTTTAATCAATTAACAATGGGCCATTTAGAAAATTCAGATATTTCAAGAGCTGATCATAAATCAAGGGGCTTTAATGGAAAAAGACTTATTACATATGCTGAAAGTCATGATGAAGAAAGATTAATGTATAAAAACTTAAATTTTGGAAATTCTTCTAATTCTAATCATAATATAAAAGATTTAGATACAGCTTTACAAAGAATGAAAGCTTTGGGTTCTTCATTATTATTAATACCTGGGCCAAAAATGATTTGGCATTTTTCAGAAATGGGCATGGAGAATTCAATTTTCACTTGTGTTGATGGTTCATATGGAGGAGAAGATTGTAAACTTTCAACAAAACCTCAACCTCAGTGGAGTAGTGATTGGACTTTATTAAATAAAAGAAAAGACATTTATGATTATTGGAAGAAAATAATTGAATTAAAAATCAATGAACCTGTTTTCGAGGGTAAATACGAACTTAAAGTATTTAACCAAAACAAACTTCTTCCAACAATTGATATTTGGAACGACAACTTAACAGGTGATTCTCTAAAGTATGTTTATGTTATTTCAAATTTTGATGTTTCTAAAAAAACTATCATACTTGATTTACCTATACATGGAGAATGGAAAAATCTTATTAATAATGATATAATTAATTTTTTTCATAATTCATCAATTGATCTTGAACCTGGAACTTCACTAGTAATTGGAAATTATAAGGATTGCGGTTCAGTTGATTTTGATGGTGATGGAATAGGGGATGTTTGTGATGATGATATAGACGGAGATGGCTTATTAAATGCTGATGATAATTGTCCAAACACGCCAGGTGGAATGACTGTTGATGTTAACGGTTGTGAAGTATTTGATTTACCATTAGACAATAATAAAGTCTCAGTTACAAGCGCAAGTTGTATTGGTACTACTGACGGATCGATTGGACTTAGTGTTGAGGATGCTAGTTATGCTTATTCAGTTACTGTTACCGGCAAGGACGATCCAATCACACTTGGGGGCGAGACTAAGACGGCTTCAGTTACAGGACTTGGAACTGGCACTTATACGGTTTGTTTTAAAGTAGACGGACAAAACACTTACGAGCAGTGCTTTGATGTGGTAATAGGAGAGCCTAAAGCGTTAAGCGCATTTATAGATGTGGATAATGATAATAAAACGACTAGCATACAATTAAGCGGATCATCTACTTACAATGTAGAAGTAAATGGACAGCGTTATAACGTTAAAGGAGACAGGTTTAAAACTAATCTTCCAACAGGACTTAGTATTATTAAGATAAGCACAGACTTAGACTGTCAAGGTATTATAGAAAGAGAAGTATTTATCTCAGAAGACATATTATATTACCCTAATCCAACTCAAAAAGATGTTAACGTTCACGTTTCGGGTGAAGATACTTTAGTACAAGTCAGCGTGTTTAGTGAAAAGGGAGATCTTATTTACACAAAGCAGCAGCAGATCCAAGACTTCTCAAGAAAAACAAACATTGATCTGTCAAGACAAATTACAGGAACCTACATTGTAGTGTTGGAAGGAAAGACTGTTAGAAAAACATTTAAAATAGTAAAACGATGAGAAATATAATGTTAAAACATTTACATATATTAACACTTTTAAATTTAGAAATATAATTTTATGGAAACAGTTTTTGAAACCCTGGACTGGGTTGTTTTAGGAATTTACTTTTTTTTACTTATTGGTGTTGCTGCTTGGGTGGTGATACAAAAAAACAAAAACACTGAGGATTATTTTCTTGCCGGAAGAAATGTTGGATGGTTTGTAATTGGAGCTTCCATTTTTGCTTCAAACATTGGATCTGAACATGTTGTTGGTCTTGCTGGTACTGGATTCGAATCAGGAACTCCAATGGCTCATTATGAATTGCATGCATGGATAGTATTACTATTAGGATGGTTGTTTCTTCCCTTTTATATTCGAAGTGGTGCGTACACAATGCCCGAGTTTTTAGAAAAAAGATTTGACAGTAGGTCTAGATGGTTTTTGTCTATATTTTCTTTATTAGCTTATGTAATAACTAAAGTATCAGTTACTATATACGCAGGTGGAATAGTAGTTTCTGAATTATTAGGAATTCCTTTTTGGTATGGTGCAATAGGAATTGTAATTTTTACAGGAATATATACAGTTATTGGTGGTATGAAAGCAGTTATTTATACAGAAACTCTCCAAACAATTGTGTTGATTTTAGGGTCAGTTATAATTACTTATTTGGGTTTACAAGAAGTAGGTGGTTGGGGACAATTAAGAGAAACAGTTACCGCTGTAAGTCCTGATCATTTTAATATGTGGAGACCAATGACAGATCCAGATTTCCCATGGACAGGTCTACTTATTGGTGGAACTATTGTTGGAATTTGGTATTGGTGTACTGATCAATATATTGTTCAAAGAACTTTGGCTGCAAACAATATTAAAATTGGTAGAAGAGGAGCAATTTTTGGTGCTTATTTAAAGTTACTTCCAATTTTGATTTTTTTAATTCCTGGAATAATTGCTTTTGCTTTGACAATCCAAGATCCAGAGACATATGTTGTGACAAAAGCAGATAGAGCTTTTCCTATGCTTGTAAACACACTCTTGCCAGTTGGTTTAAAAGGACTTGTTGCAGGGGGTTTAATGGCTGCTTTAATGAGTTCATTAGCTTCTGTCTTTAACTCTTGTTCAACAATTTTCACTTTAGATATTTATAAAAAAATTAGACCAGAAAAATCTGAGGCTGAATTAATTAATGTTGGTAAAATTGCTACAACAGTAATTGTAGTTTTAGGTATACTATGGATACCAATAATGGAAAAAATTGGAGGAGGAGTGATGTATCAATATTTACAGAATGTTCAATCCTATATTGCACCACCAGTAACAGCAGTATTTTTATTAGGAGTTACATGGAAAAGAGTTAATTCCGATGCAGCAATTACAACTTTATTTATGGGTTTATTTTTATTGATATTGAGATTAGGATCAGAAATTTATTATCAATCTGAAATTTCCTCAGGCGAGGTTGTTTCAGGTTTCTTATTTGCATTTGCAACTATAAATTTTTCACACATGGCTATTATTTTATTTGTTTTTTCTGTGGTGTTATGTATTTCAGTCAGTTTAATAACTGCTGAGCCAGACTATGTAAAAACCAGAGGTTTGTCTTTCGGAAACTTAGACTTAAACTCAAAAGAATTTAAAGAAAAAACATATTCAACAGTTGATATCATATTATCTGTTATTTTAGTACTTATGGTTATAGGAATTTTAATGTACTTTACAGCTTAAATAAATGTATAATTTAGGCTTAGATATTGGTACTTCTTTTATCAAAGCAGCCTTAACAGAATGCTCTTCTGGAAACAAAGTGAATTTAGTTTCAGAACCTTCAAGTGAACAAGAAATAATTGTTCTTAAAGATGGCTGGGCTGAACAGAATCCAGAAATTTGGTGGAAAAACACCTGCCTAGCTATCAAAAATCTTATTTCATTAAATAATATTAATCCTTCATTGATTTCGGGTATTGGAATCTCATACCAAATGCATGGTTTAGTCTTATTAGATTCTAAAGGTAATTCACTTAGAAATAGTATTATCTGGTGTGATGATAGAGCAGTGGATATAGGTAAACAAGCATTTACAGAATTAGGTCAAATTAAGTGTATTAATCAATTGTTGAATTCTCCTGCTAATTTTACAGCATCAAAATTAAAATGGGTAAAAAACAATGAAAATGAACTATACAACAAGATCTACAAGTTTATGCTTCCGGGTGATTATATAGCTTACAGACTTTCTGGGAAAATGACAACCACTAAAACGGGTTTGTCAGAAGCAATGTTGTGGGATTATAAAAATAATTCAGTTGCTGATTTTTTATTAAAACATTATGAAATTGATAGCTCTTTAATCCCAGAAATTGTTCCAACATTTGGATTTCAATGCAAATTAAATAAGAAGGGATCTTCTGAGTGTGGTCTTTTAGAAGATATTCCTATATATTATCGAGCAGGTGATCAACCAAATAATGCACTTTCTTTAAATGTATTAAAACCTGGTGAAATTGCCACCACAGCAGGTACATCAGGTGTTGTTTTTGCGGTGACAGATAACGTAAAAACAAATGAAAGTGAAAGGATAAATAATTTTCTTCATGTAAATATTAATAATTCAATTTCATTAGGAAAATTATTATGTATAAATGGTGCGGGAATTCAATATGCCAAATTAAAAAATGAGTTAAACATTGATTCATATGTTGAAATGAATAAACTATCTTCAGTTGTAGAGGTTGGTTCAGAACAATTAACTTATTTACCATTTGGAAATGGTTCAGAAAGAATGCTTAATAATATAAACGTAGGTTCCAACATGTTAAATTTTGATATAAATGTTCATAAGAAAGAACATATTATTCGTGCAACACTTGAGGGTATAGCTTTTGCCTTTGTTTATGGTATGCAAATATTAATTAACGATGGTGTTAAACCAAAAGTAATTAGAGCCGGAAATGATAATTTATTTAAATCAAAGGTTTTTGGAGACACAATATCAACATTAATAAATACAGATATAGAAATTTATGAAACAACTGGTGCAATTGGAGCCGCTAGAGCTGTAGATCTTCGTAACGGAGATTTTAATAAATTTGGAAATAATATTATCGATAACGATTTTTTAAAAACATTTAGTCCTCAGTCAAATTTAAATGATTATAAAAATGCTTATAATTTATGGGTTGAGAAATTAGAATTAACTTTAAAATAAAATAACAACAATGGCACTTATTGGAAGTACAGAATATTATAAAGGTATTGGAGAGATAAAGTATGAGGGAAAAAATTCAAAAAACCCTTTTGCATTTAAATATTATGATCCTAATAAAATTGTAGCTGGTAAAACATTAAAAGATCATTTTAAATTTGCTATTGCTTACTGGCATTCTTTCTGTGGGCAAGGAACTGATCCTTTCGGTTTAGGAACACAAATTTTTTTATGGGATAAATCTCAAGATCCTTACCAAGCTGCTAAAGATAAAGCTGATGCTGCATTTGAGTTTATTACTAAAATGGGGTTTGATTATTTTTGTTTTCATGATTTTGATCTTATTCAAGAGGGGGGTAGTTTTAAAGAATCTGAAAAGAGACTTTTGTTTATAACTGATTATATAAAACAAAAACAAAAAGAATCAGGTGTCAAGGTACTTTGGGGAACTGCAAATTGTTTCTCTAATCCTCAATATATGAACGGAGCAGCTACTAACCCAGAGTTTGATGTTTTAGCTAGAGCTGGAGGACAAGTTAAGTTAGCGTTAGATACTACAATAGCATTAAATGGAGAAAATTATGTTTTTTGGGGTGGAAGAGAAGGTTATATGAGTTTACTAAATACTGATATGAAAAGAGAGTTAGATCATTTAGGAAAATTCTTGTCAATTTCAAGAGATTATGCAAGATCTCAGGGTTTTAAAGGTAATTTCTTTATAGAGCCAAAGCCTATGGAGCCAACTAAACATCAATACGATTTTGATACTGCTACTGCTATTGGATTTTTAAAAGAATATGGTTTAGAAAATGATTTTAAAATAAATATTGAAGTAAATCATGCAACATTGGCTCAGCACACATTTCAACATGAACTTACTGTTGCAGCAAAATCTAATATGCTGGGTAGTATAGATGCAAATCGTGGCGACTATCAAAATGGATGGGATACTGATCAATTTCCTAATAATTTATACGAAACAACTGAAGCTATGCTTGTGTTTTTACAATCAGGTGGTTTACAAGGTGGTGGAGTTAATTTTGATGCAAAAATCAGGAGGAATTCAACTGATTTAGATGATGTTTTTCACGCACACATTGGTGGGGCTGATAATTTTGCAAGAGCCCTAATAACGGCTGACAATATTTTAACCTCTTCTAATTATAAGGAGCTTTTTAATTTAAGATATGAAAGTTTTAACTCTGGAAAAGGAAAGGAGTTTGAACAAGGTAAATTGAATCTTAATGATTTATATAAATTAGCTTTAAATTCAGGTAAATTAAAATTAAAGAGCGGAAAACAAGAGATGTTTGAAAATATTATTAATCAATTTATTTAAGAAAGTATTTAAAAAAAAAAAATGAAAAAGTTAGCATTACACTGGCAGATAATTATCGGAATGATTTTGGGTGTTTTAATTGGATTGATTTTTCTCAATTTTGAATGGGGTAAAACTTTTGTTATTAACTGGATTAAACCTTTTGGAACTATTTTTATTAATTCGTTAAAGCTAATTGCTGTTCCTTTAATCTTAGCTTCTCTTATTAAAGGGATTTCAGATTTAAAAGATTTATCAAAACTTTCCTCCATGGGTGGTATAACTATAGTAACCTATATTTTTACAACTATGATGGCGGTCTCTATAGGTTTAGTTGCTGTTAATATTATTGAACCAGGAAACTTTATTTCTGAAGAAACAAGAGAACAACTTGTGAATGCTTATTCTTTGAACGCTAATGAAAAAATTGAGGCGGCTAATAACCAAAAAAGTTTAGGTCCTTTACAACCAATAGTTGATATGGTTCCTTCGAATTTTTTTAGCGCTGCATCTAACAATAGAAATATGCTTCAAGTGATATTCTTCGCTATTATTTTTGGTATTTCTATGATATTGATCCCAGAAAAAAAATCAAATCCAATTAAAAGTTTTTTTGATTCCCTAAATGATGTAATTCTTAAAATTATAGATTTAATAATGTTATGTGCACCATATGGTGTTTTTGCACTTTTAGCTGCAATAATTGTAGAATCACCAAGTATGGATTTATTTAAAGCATTAGGTTTTTATACCTTGACTGTACTCTTTGGATTATTACTTTTAATTTGTATTTATTTAATTGTAGTTAAAGTTGTTGTAGGAAAGAGTCCTTCATATTTTTTAAAAGGTATATCTCCTGCTCAATTACTTGCTTTTTCAACCAGTTCTAGTGCAGCAACTTTACCAGTTACTATGGAAAGGGTTCAAGATCATCTTGGAGTTGATGAGGAGGTTAGTAGTTTTGTTTTACCAATTGGTGCTACGATAAATATGGATGGCAGTGCATTATATCAAGCCGTTGCTGCAGTATTTATTGCTCAAGCATTTGGATTAGATTTAAGTTTAGCAGCTCAGCTTGGGATTATTTCCACAGCAACTCTAGCTTCAATTGGTTCTGCTGCGGTTCCTGGAGCAGGAATGGTAATGCTTATTATAGTTCTATCTCAGGCTGGTATTCCAGAAATTGGATTAGCGTTAATATTCGCTGTTGACAGACCTTTAGATATGTGTAGAACAGTTGTCAATGTAACTGGAGATGCAACAGTTTCTATGTTAGTTTCTAAGTTTGTAGGGAAATCTAAAAAAAATAGTTAAAAAATAGTAAGATTTATATTTGTAGAAAACATAAGAACTTTAACTTTGTTTAAAATTAATTGAATATGAACAGAAAAGAGTTGATAGATGATTTTCTTAAGGGTTTTAAACCTAAACAAGATCAAAGTTGGAAAAGTTGTTATTTTTTCACTCACTACTTAAAAAAGAATCACAAAATTAAGGCCGAACTTATAGAAGGAATTACAAGAATTAATAAGATTGATTATTGGACAGTCCGCTTAGATGGAGAAGATATTGATATTCATGCCAAGGCTGTTAATACAGAACCTGACTTTATTGACAAGCCAGAAATGATTTGGAGTCTTAAGCAGTTTGAAAAAGATAATTTTTAAGCTGGCCCTCTCAAATGTATAATTAGTCCATTTAAAAAATTACGTAAAATTTGATCACCACACTCCATATACTTTGGGTGATTAACGTTTCTAAATAGTGCTCCAAGCTCAGATTTGGAGACCTTAAAATCTACTAGTTTACAAATTTCAACAATTTGCTCATCTCTTAGTTTGTGAGCTACTCTAAGTTTTTTTAATATATCATTATTAGTTAATCCCATACTCAAATATAATACTACTTTAATTTTCTGACAATTCGAACCATTTTATGGTTTTTAGTTCTAATTCTTCTTCAAGATTCTTTAATTTGAAAGAGTATTCTTTGATTTGATCGACAGAAAGACTTTCATTAACAAAACGATTTTGAATTTCCTTTTTTTTATTTTCAATTTTTTTTATTTCAATCTCAATTTTCTTAAATTCTTTTTTTTGATTAAAGTTTGTTTTTTTTTGGTTTGAGTTATTTCTCAAATCTTTAGTTTGTTTATTTTCAGATTTTATTGAATTAGTTGTTTCTTTTATTTTAGAATCTTCATAAGTTCTGTAGTCAGAATAGTTGCCAGGAAAATCTTCAATATCTCCAGAACCTTTAAACACAAACAAGTGATCTACTATTTTATCCATAA
>CAJJCV010000041.1 GCA_905182765.1 Cryomorphaceae bacterium BACL29 MAG-121220-bin8
CAATCATAAACTGAACAAAAACTCTTCCTTGGATACCCATTTCTTGAGCAATTTCTGGATATCTAAAGTTATTCCGAATATGTTTATTCATTTGTTCTTGAAAACAATCTCTTCTTTTAGATTTAGCCACTCTTTCACAACCAGGAAATAAAGGAACATCTTCAATAATAGCAAATGGAATATCAAGGTCCATTTCCTCTTCCTCTTCCTCAACATCTTCAACTATTTCTTCTTGATCAGTTTCAGTGGATTCAATTATAGTTTCTTCTATTTCTTCCTCATCCTCAACTACTTCAATGATTTGAGGAGCAGGTGGTGGTGGTGGTGGTGGTGGTGTTTTTATTTGTTCAGTAATTGGAATTTCTTCATCATCGTCATCATCAACATTTAAAGATTCATAATCATACACTGCCTCATACGTTTTAAACTCAATGGCTCTCCATGAAACAAATAAAACAATACAAAGACCAAACGCAAGCAGTAACCTACTGTAGTTTCTTAGATCTGAATTTGGGTTTTTTTTAGGCTGCATAAATTTGAATTAATTACAGCTAAAGTAATTTTTTTTTTTAAAAAAAACTAAGCATGTTTCTTTTTAAATGGATATAAAACAAATATCACATAAGAAAAAAGTATTCCAAGTGAGTTTGCTAGCAAGTCTGCTAGTTCAAAATATCTTTCTATAAATGGAGTTCCTTGTGAAAATTCAGTAAACAAGCCTACCAAAAACACTGTCCCTAAACATTTCAAATAGAGTTTGTCTTTTTTAAAGAAATTGGATTGTTTCCAGCCCAAAAACATAATAAAATAAACAATAAAATGAAATAATTTATCAGGCTGTAATAAGCTAAACTCAGGTAAGGGTAAGTTCGGGATTGGAATTAGTGATACAATTATAATTCCTATTGTATATAAAAAAACTAATAATGGAAGATGTTTTTTAAGCACCAATAAGTTCTTTGTAAGCATCTGCGCTTAATAGATCAGTTAATTCACCTTGATCACTGATTTTCATTTTAATTATCCAACCTTCTCCATAGGGATCATCATTAATAAGTTCTGGATTATCTTCTAAACCTTCATTCATTTCAGTGATTTCACCAGATACTGGTAAAAACAAATCAGAAACAGTTTTAACAGCTTCAACAGATCCAAATATTTCTTCTTTGTCTAATTGTTCTCCTAAAGCCTCTATCTCTACATATACAATATCACCTAACTCACCTTGAGCATAATCAGTAATTCCAATAGTAGCACTATCTCCATCTATTGAAATCCACTCGTGATCTTTTGTATATTTTAGTTCAGGTTTAATTTCCATTTTAAAAAATTTATTTAAGCGAATATAATTCTAAAATCTATTTATTCATAAAAAATTATTCACCAAAACTGTACCTTAAAGTCATCCCTGCACGAATTGTCGTCATGGGAAATGCAGTTGATATAGCGAACTTAGAAAACAAGTGATCGTAGAAGAAGATTGCATTAAAACTTTTACTTAAATTATAATCTGCAGATGTCTTTAAAGACCACATAGTTTGACCAGCTGTAACTTTATTATCAAGAATATTTAAGTTTCTTATTACAGTAATGTTGTCTCTAAAGTTTAAATCTGTTTTAATATTTAAATCTCCTTTAGAAACTTTTCTTTTTCCACCCACCCTGTTAGTAAATTTCAAATCTTTAATTCTATATCCAAGTCCAATTGAGTAATCTGTTCCCGAGGACTCAGTCAATAAATTATTATCTAAGCTTAAAGACAAGGCCCTGTCTTTTTTTAATGACATTACTATTTGAAGAGAGTTGTTTAGTTCCATATCAATCTTTAAAAGAGGATTGAATTGTTCAACTAAATTCACATTAGTGTATAAGAATTCGTTGATGTAATTTCCTGAATCATCTGTCAATTGAGTGTTTTCAGAATCGTATTCTAAATTAGATTTAAAATTATTTAACGTATAACTTGATCTATAAGCATGACCCAAACTAAATCTTTTAAATCGTTCTTTAATAAAATCAATATTCATAAGTCCACTATATGAAAGTGACCAACTAGGTAAAGGAGTTTTTGAAATTGCATTTAATGAAATACTTTCTGGATTTTTTCCCGAATAGGCTGACAAAAAAGCTGGAATAAGTACTGATTGATTGTTTTTTCCATAACCAATTGGAAATCCAAATTCATCAATATCTCCAGAAACATCTCCGTTTAATGCGGCTAATCTTTGGGCAATAACCAATCTGTTGTTTTGAAAATTTTCAAAAGTTTCGGAGATGTTTTCATTGCTTTTTGAAAACGAAGTATTAATTAGTATAGTAGAAATTTCAAAATTTCCAAAAGAATTAGGTGATAAAGCATTATACTCATTATCAATTATAATAAAATTTTCAGAATAGTTTTCTGAATACTTTCTGTTTGCTTTTAATGATATCTTCAAATCATCAATCCAGCTTATCTCAGCCGAAACATCAAATTTAGTATTATGAACTTGAGTAAATTGCTCGTTAAAACTTGGAAAATTAGTTAACCATCCGTTTTTTGCTGCCTCAAACCTAATGTCAGACTGACTTCCAAAGACAAATCCCATTGAGGGCTTAGATGTGCCTAAAAACCCTAACGTTTCCATATATCCAGGTAATACTTTTCCGCTATTTTCAGTATAATTCAATTTAAAACGGGACAAGCCTGTAACAAAACCTATTACTGAGTTGGTCAATTTTTCCTTTGAATTTTTTGGTTTTTTCTTCTTTTCTAATTTTAGATTTCTATATAATTTAGACATATTAAATGTCACGTTTAAAGACTGACTATTTGAGTTCTGAACAGTATTAACATTTCCTAAAATATTTCCTTGTTCATCTTCAACTAATGCCATCGCATCAGATCCTCTTTCCCAATTAAAATCTCCAGAATAATTATATGAACTTGAAATGAAATTTATAAAAGGAAATAATTTAAATGGCAGCTCATAAGTCACTCCAAAAGATTGGTTATGAGAGTTAGCTTCCCCTGTATTCCAAAATCCATCCCAAATATCTAACTCTTTATTAACTATCTGATCACCAACAATATCCGTTTCAAAGTAATTTTTAACAACACTATTATTGGAAGCTGAAAAATCAATTCTTAACGAATTACTTAAATTTTGACTCAAACTAAGATTCCAATCAAACAAAAAATTCCTCTGTTGAATTTCAGGAAGTGCAATTTGATTAGAAGAGTCAGCACCCTCAATATAAATATCTCTAAATCTTTGACTATTAAAAGTCCTGTTAATATTAGCATCAAAACTAAAGCTTGAAAGCAAGGGGTTAAAATTAAATTCCTTTATCCACTCTAAATATTTATTGTTTTCTAAAAACTTAATTTTTTTAAACGGAGAAATAACAAAAGGATTAAATGAATAGTTATATGAAGAACTTACTCTTGCTGTTTTTTTTGTGAAATTTTCGATTTCATAATCGTGCTGAAGCTCTTGATTATAGCTATACGAAAAATCAAAGTTTTCAATATCATAAACCCTTTCTTTTTGCTCGGCAGATCTATTTTTTTTAACACCTAACAAATTAATACTACTTACTTTTCTATAGCTAATTGCTTGATTTTTTATTGAATCTTTTTGAGAATTTCTTGTAGCTGAATTTATACGATCCTCTAATTTAATATCTTGATAAAAGGGATCGTATTCTGGTGTTGAAAATTCTTCAGAAATACTATATGAAACTGGAATTTGAATTTCCCATTTATTTGGCAACAATTGGCCTAAATTTAAACTACTAATTAATCCATATTGTTTTAACTCTTCTCGACTTCTTTGATTAGGTGATTTATCTATTGAACCAAATCCAATTGTAGACATTTTTCCAGATAGTGAAATTTTTGCAAAATCTGCTAAATTGGCATCCATTGAAGCTAATGCTGACCAACCTCCTTTACCATCTATCTCAGAAAGTCTAAGTTCATTAAACCAAACCTCTCCACTTAAAATATCTCCGTTAGATTGGGAAGGGTTTTTTAACCCTATCATAATGTTTTTAATTGACCCTATTGTTGGATTCCCTTTAATAGCATACTTATATTTTTTATCACCTGGAAGACCTGAAATATTGGAAAATTCATTAATTATTTCTAAATCATCATTAAAATACAACACCTCAGAAAGATTATTCTGACTAATCGCTTTTGCTTTAATCTGTGTTAATTTTTCTAAAGAAAAATCAATTGAATTGAAATCTGGATTCCAAACTTGATCCGCACTAAATCTGTTTGAGCTACCAGAATTATAGGATGTTGGTTTTAAAGGGACTTCAATTTGATAATAATTATCTTTCAAATCAGATCCAATCCTTAAAAAAGCTACTAACCTTTTATCTAGTTCTTCATCAGCTCCCTCACCTGGAAGTTTATTACTTCCTTCAATTGATTCTGCATGAATAAACATTTTTAAAGATTTATATTGCCTCATGTCGAAATCAATAATCTTGTAAACCCCTTTTGAATCTTTTGGTTGAAGATCATTTACTTTAATAGAAAGCGACTGCTCATTTTGTCTAATAATAGTACTGTTTGAATTTATCTCTTCTCTTTCAACACCTGGGGGTAAAATATAATTAACGGGAGTTCTGTTTTCATTTTCTAAAATATTAACCGATCCTATTTCAATTGATGTGTTAGGATAGCTAATATTACTTTCATTTAAATTTTTCGTATATCTTTTCCATTCACTTCTAACCAAATCTAGAGTTCCAAATCTAAAGGTTACCGGTTTTGAAAACCCTTCTAAATACATTCTCATAAATCTTATAGACCTCAGGTTATCTATCCCATTAACTGCTTTAAAAAACGAGCTGTATTTACTGCTTTTATAAAATTGACTAGAGACGGGTATTTTAAACTGAATCCATCTTGTAGTAGTTGAATTTCCGTTAGGAAGATCAACCTTTACGTCATTTCTGATATCACTTATAAAAGGATGGTTTCCAACCTTCATATTCTTGGTAATGGGCACACTGTACTCAAAATAACTGTCAATTGTGTTCATTGTGTTATCTTGATTTACATCTTCATTGTCCGGGACTGTGGTAGATCCTCTTCCATTATCACTGACATTAATAGGCGAATTACCTTGAGTTCCATTATAATTTTTATATCTGTTTAAAATTCCTCCATTAGCATCAATATAATATTGGTAATTATCTCCAGCTGGATCTATGGTAGATCCATTGTTATATTTTTCAAGTTCTTGATTATCATTTAAACCATCATAACCCAAATCTTGTAAAACTCTATTGTTTTCGTCTGAATCAAATGAATAAATTAAAGATTGAGTTGCGGGTGTTTTACCCCAATTTGATTCATTAACTATCTCCTGAGAATTACTAGTTGGCAATCCGTTTTCATATAATTTTTTACCATCTTTTAAAATATCTTCAGAAATGTTCCCAAGGTTTAAAACTAAATTCCCTAAACTATTAGAGTTTGATTCATTTTCACTAAAAGTATCTAAAAGCCAAAATTGAATAAATTCTACATTAGATTTTTCAAAATTAGTTGACGACAAATCTCTAGTAATTCCTCCCCATTTACTTTTTGAATCATTAAGAAAATCTTGAGCTATATTATTATTATATGGTCCTTTTTCAGTTGGAAAAAAACTAAGATCAAAAGTGTTTTGAATCCTGGATTGACCCTCAATTATATCCTGCTGAGGAAAAATTTCTTCAATAAAAATTCTTCTTGTTTCATTTTTAGAAAGCTCGTTATCATCAACTTCGCTAGGTCTTTGACTAGTGTAAAAAATTGGATCAATATTATACCATGCAAGTTTTGCTCGATTAAAACCAGTTCTTAGATCATCTGTTCCAAATTGTGAACCATCCACTCCAAAGGGTGTGCTAGATAGCTTCCAAGAAGATGTGTCTTTTAAATCAATGTTTGTTTCCGAACCCTCAAAATCATCAACATAAACAGTTGCTACATTATCAAATCCAGAGTTTTTTGGAATCCCAGAATGCAGATAAGCAAACTCTGTTTTAAAAGAGACATTAGATTCAACATCCGAATTAATATTGGGTAATTTATTTACCAATCTAGTTAATAAGGGAACTTTTGAAGAATACGTTCCATTAAAACCTATCATTGTATTATTTACAGGTTCAACTCCATAATTTGCTTTTTGGCTAATTGATCTTTCGCTTAGATTCATCAATGTTCCTCCAATAATAAAGTTTTCATTAAACTTATGTTCCACATTAATTCCTGAAAATCTTTTCTTCTGTTGTGAATAAAAAGAATTACTCTCAGTTGATATTTCGATTGGAACGTTTGAGTTTTTTAAAGATTCATCCAGTATTTGGACTCTGCCCGCTTGATAATTAACCGTATAATCTAGTCCTTCTTGAAGTACTCTTCCACCGGCTGTAACTTTTACAGAACCTCTAGGTACATTAAATTGTCCTATGGCTATTCCTCCAACTTCACCTGTTGTTTTATATGATCCTTTAATTTCAAACTTGTTTTTTTCTGACTCTTTTTCTGCTTCAATTTTAGATGAATCGTATATCTCGTTGTAAACGAATTTTTGTTGGTTTAAATTATATGTAGAAAGATTATTATAATCCTCACCTCCACTATTTGGAGACTTTAGTTTGTCAAATAAGTACTTTCCAAAAGGTTCTATTGAGGGGAAAATAACCAATCCTTTTCTTGAGTCAATGGTAACGTTTGACACAAAATCAAAGAATCCATCTCCGCCTTTTTGGACATCATTATTCATGTTTAGATTATCCAAGTTAAATAAAGACAATAACGTCTTTCCATTAATATTTTCTGGCCATGATGATTGGTCAACGGGTTGAATATAATTTAATGGAGAAGGATTACTGTAATAAATATTAAGTTTAAAATCCTCTTTATTAATTTGAGAACCTAAAGAATAAATGTTTTTCATCATCAAATCCCATATAGGTTGATTCACATTAGTGATACTACTTTTTAGTAATTTCACGATTAAACTGTTATTGGAGATTTGTTGTTGACCGGACTGATTAGAAAGTGATGTTGCATCAATTCCATCATTGGCAAATTCCCCAACTTGATAAACTTGTCCTCCAACACTATATTGAAAAGCAACAGCTAAAATTTCATCATTATTTAGAGGCTGATTTAAAGAAATGTAACCCAGCTTGTCATGAAGACTGTATTCATTACTATCCAGTTTACGTGCGTTTTCTAAAACCGAATAATCAACGCCTTCATTTACTAAATTAGAAATAGATCCAAAACCTTCTTTTGATTTTGATATTTCTCTTATAGATAAATTTAAAAGCCCATTTCCAATTTCATCTGGATCTAATTTGTTTACTGAATTGTCTGGATAAGTATTTATACCTGGTTTTAAGAAAAAATTAGCATAATATTGATCTAATTGTGTTTTTTCAGGATTTGACTCTCCTAAATCTTGAAAACCAATGACATTCCTTACGTTTTGTGTTTGACTTGAACGGTTGGTTACCCAAACTTCAATTCTAGAAATCTTTATTTGAGTATTTAAATAGGGATATGTTTTTACAGTTTTCTCATATTTATCTCTAAAATATTGACCTAGAAAAAAGTGTCTATTTTCATCATAATCTAAAGGTAATATTGAAAATTCTTCAAAACTTCCACTTCCTTTCGAAACAACAGTTTGAGATTCAGATCTTTGTTCCGATAAAACAGCAGTAATATTAGTGTTACCAAACTTTAATTGAGTCTTGAAACCAAATAAACTTTGAGCACCTGAGATCAATGAACCACTTAAAGGCATGCTCACATTTCCTAACTCAATTTTTTGGATAATATCATCCTCAGTTGGAGTATAATCAAGCTTTAATAAATTTTGAAAATCAAATGTAGATTGAGTATCATAATTTGAACTAATACTAAGTCTTTCACCAATTTTTCCATTCATGCTAAGACTAATGTTTTGATTAAAATCTAAGCCAATATTACTTTGATTTCTAGATGGAATTGAAGGGTTGTCACTTTTTTGATATCTAGCGCCTATATCCATTGAAATAGACCCTTGTGGAATTAATTCAATCTTATCTCCGCCAAATATGGATTGGAAAAAATTAGAATTTACATATAAATCAGGAAGTAAATTTTTAAGTTTAGAAACATCCTCCGCATCTTCATCTTTTAGTAAATCAATTTTTTCGGTAAAATAATTTTTAATATTTTCTTCCCTAATTCTTTTTCTATATTGTTCTGGTGTTAATACAAGAGGAATTCCAACATCTATCTCCCCAACTGTTGTCTGATATATATATTTATTTGAAATTGGATCATAAGTATATTTTGACTTAAATAATGACGGAGTTTTTAATTTAAAATTTCCTAGATAAACTATGTTTTCAATAGTGTCCAAACGGACAACCTTTTGTCCAAAAACATTATTATTAAATAATGCTATTAAAACAAAAGAAAGAAAAAGGATCCTTTTATTTAAAACAAGTCTAATCAATACATTATAATTTATTCAAAGCATTTTTAATAATCTCTTCCACGGAAATTTCAGAAACTTCACTTATTAATTTATCTACAACCTTTGTGGTTTGTTTCCTGCTGTATCCTAAAACTTCTAAAGCAGATAAGGATTCCTCTCTTTTAGAATTAGCAAAATCAACACTAAACCCTGAGCCTTCATTGATTAAACTTACTTTGTCTTTGAGTTCAATTATAACTCTTTGAGCTGTTTTAAGACCTATCCCTTTTACAGATTGAATAGTCGAAACATCCTCAGAAAGTATTGCTCTTTGAATTTCTTCTGGATTTAATGAAGATAACATTGTTCTAGCAGTGCTTGCTCCAATTCCAGAAACTGATATTAATTTTCTAAAAAGATTTCGTTCTGTTTTTTCAAAAAAACCAAATAAAGTATGAGAGTCCTCTTTAACTTGAAGATGCGTAAATAGTGATATGTTTTCTGAATCTGAAAGTAAAGAAAATGTATTTAAAGAAATATTGACTAAATACCCCAATCCATTGCAATCAATAACTAGCTCTGTTGGTGATTTTTCTACTAACCTTCCTTTTATTTGAGTTATCATAACTTAAGTTTTATTTTTTTTTGCGCATCAACTACAGCTAAAGCAGACATGTTAACCATTTCATCTACACTAGCTCCAAGTTGAATAATATGTGCAGCTTTTGACATTCCCATCATTATTGGTCCAATTGATAACGCCTTGTCAAGTTCTTTTACTAATTTATAATTTGTATTTGCAGAATCTAAGTTTGGGAAAATAAGAGTGTTTACATTTTTTCCTGATAATTTAGAAAACTCAAATTTATTAGAAAGCATTTCCTTGTTTAATGCAAAATCAGTTTGAATCCCTCCGTCTACACATAAATCAGGGAAATACCTATGTAAATATTTAACTGCTTGATTTACTTTAGATGCCATGGGATGAGGGGACGATCCAAAATTAGAATAAGAAACCATAGCAATGGCTGGTGTAATCCCAAACATTTTTACAGTTTCGGCAGTCATTTTTGCAATTATAGCCAGATCTTTTGGTGATGGATCAATATTTATTGAAGTATCGGAAAAAAACAAAGGACCTTTATTTGTAATCATAAGGTTCGTTGTAGCAACCTTACTTATTCCTTTAGACTTTCCAATTGTTTCAATAACAGGCTTGAATGTGGCTGGATAACTTCTAGAATAACCAGAAATTAAAGCATCAACATCACCACTACTAAGCATCATCCCTGCATAATAATTTCTCTGTTTCATTTTATCTATTGAGTCCAATAGAGTTACTCCTTTTCTTTTTCTTTTATTCCAAAAACTAGTTCCGTACTTTTCTCTATTATTTTTCTCAGCATCTGATTTAGGGTCAATTATTAGTACATCATCATCAAATTCAATTTCATTTCTTAATTCATTAATAATATCCTTATCACCAAGTAAAACTGGATACCCAATACCTTCTTCACTAACTATTTGAGCTGCTTTTAAAACATCTAAATGATCCGCTTCAGCAAAAACAATTTTTTTAGGATTTGCTTTAGCTCTATTTAAAAGCAGTCTAACAATTTTCTTATCTCCGTATAACCTGCCATGCAGCTCTTCTTCGTATTGATCCCAGTTTTCAATAGGTTGCTTGGCAACACCAGAATCCATGGCAGCCTTAGCCACCATTGGTGGGACATTAGTTATTAATCTAGGATCAAAAGGCTTAGGAATAATATAATCTTTACCAAAAGTTAATTTTGTTTTATCGTATGCAATGTTTACAAATTCCGGAACGGTTTCTTTAGCTAAAGCTGATAAAGCTATAACTGCTGCCATCTTCATTTGATCATTAATTTTAGTTGCTCTTACATCTAAAGCTCCTCTAAAAATAAAAGGAAATCCAAGCACATTATTGACTTGATTAGGATGATCAGATCTTCCAGTTGCCATTATAATATCGTCTCTTGTTTTCATAGCTAAATGATAATCAATCTCTGGATCTGGATTAGCCATCGCAAAAACTATAGGATTTTTTGCCATTGACAATAACATTTCTGGCGT
>CAJJCV010000042.1 GCA_905182765.1 Cryomorphaceae bacterium BACL29 MAG-121220-bin8
AAGCAATTCCTGAAACTAAAGAAATAACGGTTGATTTTGACGACGTGTAGTCGCTACAAAACCTTGTTGATTGCTAAAATAACATCACTAACCTCTATTGATCTCATTACATTTTCATAACCTTTTGGTGTTTTATTTCCATAAGCTGATGTTGGCAACATAGGATATTTTTCTCTATTAGAAGTAAGTTCGTTCTCTGGTTTAGAGAGAAATGGCGCGTAGCCCGCAAAAGGGTGAGTTAATCCCCATAATGAAATTACAGGCACGTTGTAGTTTGCTGCCAGATGACCATTTGCTGAATCCATAGAAAGCATAACGTCAAGGTTCGAAATAATCTCCAGCTCACTTTCAAGAGAATTTAAAACATAACATCCCAAAGCATTTGGATATGCCTTGACCCAGACTTTTAAAATGTCTGTTTCATACTTGCCGTTTCCAAATAAAAAAACGTGATGTTCGTTTTGTAGAAAAGCAACCACTTTTTGCATAAGGTCTAAAGGATATATTTTTCCAGTAAAGGAGGCAAAAGGAGCAATTCCGATTTTTTTCTTTCCATTTTCTATGTCTGATAAAAAGCTTTGTGCTTTGTCGTTTATTATTTTTGGTAAAGGGAACTGGTGGGAGGTCAAATCAATATTAAAGCCCAGTTTACAAAACACTTCACTGTATCTGTATTGAGTCGGAATTAAAGGCTTAAGCACTTTGTTTGACTTTCTAAATAGTCTCTTTTTATCTGATCTTAATTTGTCTATTTTTTTGATTTTTATAAACCTTAGCTTAAATAAAATAGCAAGAAAATGTGTGCGAAGAACTGAATGCAGGTCAGCAACATGTGTTGGTTTTAAGTTTTTTAATTCCTTGAAAAGATTAAGCAAGCCTTTTATTCCTTTATGAGAATTTTTAAAATCCGTAGCAAAAACATTAATGTTTTTAAATTCGCTAAAGAAGGGCTTGTAAAATCCGTTTGTAACTACTGTTATTTTAATATCAGGATATGCTATAGTTAAACATCTTAGAGAGGGAATCATCATTGCAACATCACCCATTGACGAAAATCGTAATATTAAAAGGTGATTCATATGTTGTTTACTTTTTAGCCTTATATAAAACTGGGTTTAGTTCCTCGTCGTTATACATTTTCATTTGCTTGTAAATTTTCATGTATTTGTTTCCGTTTTCAATGTCTTCAATAAGCTGGTCAATGGCCGTGCTTAAATCGGTTTTCTGCTCATTTAAAACATCTAACTTGTTTTGACAATTCGTTTTGTGTGATTGTTCCGCACTTTCTCTATTTGCTTCTTCAGACATGTGGAAAATCTTAAGGGCCAAAATAGATAGTCTATCAAGGGCCCACGCTACAGTTTCAGAGTTGAGTGTCGCATTTTCGATAGGCTTTATGTCTTTATATTTATTTAAAAAATAGCCGTCAATAAATTCAACAAGATCTGTTCTTTTTTGATTTGAAGCGTCTATAACTCTTTTTATTTTTAAAGCTTCAGTCGGCTCAATTTCAGGATCCCTTATAATGTCTTCCAGATGCCACTGAACTGTATCAATCCAGTTTTTTTGATATAAAAGATATTCGAATTGATCTTTGTTGTATGGGTTTTTAATTTCAGTCTCTATAGAGTCGTAAACGTGATAATCCTTAATGGATTGCTCAAAAATATTAAAGAATTGTGTGCTTGTCATCTGCTAGTTTTATAAAAATCAAATATAATGAATCTATAAAGAATATTTTATCAGTTTTCTTGTTGAAAAACTAGAGTATTTATTATTTTTGCGGAATAATTTATAGAAATGAAAGATTTTTTTAGCCTTATTGAATATTTATTTGTTGAGATTCTTTTTGCTCCACTTGATTTTCTAAGATCAGTTGAGCTTAAAAGCTGGCTTTTGGCAAATGGAATTAATTTTATTTTTATAACTATTATTGCCTCTTTGCTAGTTTATTGGATGATTCAACTAGTTGGATTTGACAAAAGTGGAGAAGAAGACAAAGATCCTTCGGCACACTCTTTTTTATAGATCAAAACCTATATCTTTTCTATAGTTTTTATCCTTATAATTTATTTTCTCTACTACTTTGTAAGATTTTGAAATGGCTTCATTATGGTCTTGTCCTTTAGACACAATCGAAAGAACCCTTCCTCCATTAGTTAAAACATCATTGTTTATGCTCTTAGTGCCTGCATGGAATATAATAGTGTTTTCAGTGTCTTCAGGTATTCCTGTTATAACATTTCCTTTTTCATAGTTTTCTGGATAGCCACCAGCAACCATCACGATATTCGAGTAAGTTTCTTCTATAATTTCCATATCACATTCACTCAAAGATCCTTTTGCTGTACTTATCATAAGTTCTAAAAAATCGGTCTTCACTCTTGGAAGCACTACTTGAGTTTCTGGATCGCCCATTCTTACGTTATACTCAATAACATAAGGCTCGTTATTAACCATAATAAGACCAATAAAAACAAATCCTTTATATGGAAGATTATCTAGTTTCAGACCTTCAATGGTAGGCTTAATTATACGCTCTTCGACCTTGCTCAAAAACTCCTTGCTGGCAAACGGAACTGGGGATACTGCTCCCATTCCTCCAGTATTGAGTCCTTTATCTCCTTCTCCTATACGCTTATAATCTTTCGCATAAGGAAGTATTTTATAAGATTTTCCATCTGTTAAAACAAAACACGAAAGTTCTATACCATCTAAAAACTCTTCAATAACTACATTGTGTCCAGACGCTCCAAACTTATTATTTTTAAGCATATTGATTAATTCGTTTTTGGCATCTTTTAAATTATCAATTATTAAAACTCCTTTTCCAGCAGCTGGACCATCAGCTTTTAAAACATATGGTGGAGGTATAGTATCCAAATACGCTAATCCTTTGTCTAAATTGTCACAGTTAAAACTTTTATATTTAGCCGTTGGAATATTATGGTTAAACATAAATTCTTTCGAGAAATCTTTACTACCCTCCAGCATTGCTCCAGCCTTAGAGGGCCCAACAACTAGAACTGAAGTTAGCTCAATATCACTATTTATAAAGTCGACAATCCCCTCAATTAAAGGAATTTCTGGTCCAACTATAACTAGATTAATTGATAGATTTAGAATAGAATTTTTTAATGCTTTGAAATTCAACACATCTATACTTAAGTTGGATGCAATTTTTGCAGTGCCCGAATTTCCTGGTGCAACAAAAATATCTTTAGCTTTATTAGATTCTTTAAGCTTCCAACAAAAAGCATGCTCCCTGGCTCCTGATCCAATTATTAATATATTCATTACACAAATTTAATTAAGAGTTTTTATATTCTTCTTAAAAAAATGTTTATTTATTATAATTAGAAAAACAGAACGCTTTTTAAAATATACGAATACTGGTTTTTTAGCGTTTAAAACCCCCCAAAATATTGCCATCAACAACAGGACGTCAAAAAAAGAATACCTAAAAACGAACCTTTAAAACCCTGTTTTTCAGTATTATATATTTATAATAGCAAAAGGCGAACCTTTCAAAAAGCATTAATTATAATTTTTTTATATTTGTAAAAACAAAACATTTGTATGTGCTGGTTTGTTGCTTATTCAAAATCACGTAATGAATTCAAGGCCGCTAATTATTTTGACAAATGCGGGATTAATTCGTTCGTGCCAGTTTATGAAGAAAAAAGAGAATGGTCTGATCGGGTTAAAAAAATTAAAGTTCCTGCTATTTCGGGATATGTTTTTTTTGAGTTAAACAAGCTAGACTACACCCTTGTGAACCTCAATCCTTTTATAAGAAATGTTTTAAGGCAAAACGGAAAACCAATAACTATAACAGCTAAAGAAATCGAGACGCTAAAGACTGCGCTTTCTGGTTTTAATATTGCCAAAAATGTTAATTCAGGAGACAATGTCAAAATTCTTACTGGTTTATTTAAAAATAAAACGGGGCTTGTTGATTGTATAGACAATCAAACATTGACTCTTTTAATTAATTCTATTAAGGTCAAGCTTTCTTTAGCAGACACAAGGCTAAGGGCTGTGATTTAATAAGCTTGTTTTGTAATTTCCTTTAAAAACTTGTGAGTTTAATGGCGAAGCCGTTTTAAAACTTAAACAAAAAATCTAAAAATGAATCTTTTTTAGAAATTTCTTTATTTGTCTTATAAAGCAATTGTCTTTTGTCTTCAGGTAGTTTTGAAGATTTTATAAGTGCTTTTTCAGATCCTACTGCGTCTTTATAAGTACTGTTAAGGGACTGAATAAAGTTTTTTCTAAGCAAGGTTAGATGAGATTTTGCATATTTTTTATTTTTCGAAATAATTTCATTTAACTCAAGCGAGGTGAATTCACCATTTTGTTCTAGAAGATTAACAGCAAGGCTTTGTTCTTTTGTAATTCTGATTTTCTTTCCAGAATAATACAGCCAGTTTTCATCATGCTGAATTAGTTTTTCAATGTAATCTTTGTAGGTAAAAGCTTTGTACACAAAGATTATTAAGGCCAAACACAAAAGAGCGTATACAAACTGGCTAAAGTATTTGGATTGGACCGGGTCTAAAACAATTGGAATCGAGTTTATTGCCTGTTTTTTAATTTCATCGACACTAATGAAACTTAGTTTTTTTGTTCCGTTTATTGATTTCACAAAAACTAGCGTATCTAAAAGATTTAAAATCGGCGTATCATCTAGTTTGTTGTCAAAAATTTGTTTTGTTCCATAATTATAAATCTTATTATTTGCAAAATCAAACGCTGTAATTACTCGTTTGCTTAAGTAGGCTTTTTTATCCTCAAATTCAAAACCTTCATTGTTTGAATAAAAAACAGGGATTTCAGGGTTTGTCTTTTCAGACAGGATTTTGATTGTTTTCGTGTCAAGGTCCATAACAAACAAATCGTCTAAAACAACATCTGTCACGTTAATTTCTGGAAAACTGGTTCTTCCTCCTAAAACATAAAGCTTGTTGTTGATCAAATTATAAAGGGGCTTCCATCTTGCACTTGGGTAGCTTTCGGATTGTAATCTAAAAAGCTCCCATTGACTTGAGTCAGGGTCAAAATATGTAGTGTAGTTTTTAAAAGTCCAAAACCCATAGCCTCCATACATAAACAAATTGTTTTTATAATTAAAAGACACTGCGCCGTATTGGTTTCTTTGTTCAACAGAATTATCAATTCTAAAGATTTTATTGTTTTCAAACTGAAGGACAGGGCCTCCTCCGCTTAAGGTAAAGAGGGTTTTGTTTTCGAAAGGAATTGTCTTGATGTTTAAATTGTTAAATCCCTTTTCATGAAAAAGAATTAAACTGTCTTTTACTGTCTGTGAAAAAATTAGCTGAGTCTTATTCCATTTACCTTTGTGAAAAACATAATCAATATTGTTTTTTAGAAGATGTATTTTATTATCATGTGATTTAAAAAAAATGAATTCCCCTTCAATTTCACCTGGAAAATCATACTCTTGAGCATAAGAAAAAAACTGAACTGCAAAAAATAAAAATAAAAATATAGCTCTACACATTAATCAAATATAAACATTAACTCTAAATGTCTGAAACACATTACTATATAATCTTTTTTTTTCTATCCCTTTTTGTTTCTTTTTATCTAAACAGGTATATAAATAAATTATTTGTTGAAAACAAACTCACCGATCCTGTAAACGAAAGGTCTTCTCACAAGAACCCTGCAACTAGGTCGGGTGGTATTTCTATTTTCTTTGCTACTTGTTTGATGTGCACCCTTGCGATATCATCCGGTATTCTAACCGTTCCTTTATACCTTGTTTTAAGTGTCTTTTTTTTGACATTTACAGGATTTGCAGATGATTTAATCACGATTCGTTACAGAGAAAAAATATTTTTACAACTTTTCGCTGCTATGCTAATGATAAATGGGGGTTACACTATTGATTCTTTTCACGGAGTTTTTTACATCTACGAATTGCCTTATTGGCTGGAAATAACGGTATCTCTTTTTGT
>CAJJCV010000043.1 GCA_905182765.1 Cryomorphaceae bacterium BACL29 MAG-121220-bin8
TTTCATCATATGTTAAAGCTTTTCTTACTAAATATTTTCTGTTATTAGGATTTACGATTAATGCTCCTAAAGTCACCGCTAAATTTCCTGAAAAAATTTCTTTGAAAGAACTTCAAAATAATTGGAAAAACTCAAGATCTTCTTTTTCTAAATTAATCGAAGAGCTTGATCAAAAGAACCTTTCGGAAAAAGCCATTTTTAGGCATGCCTTAATGGGTCGAATAAACTTATCGCTAACTTTGTTTTTCTTTGAATTACACTTTAATCATCACCTAAAACAAATAAATAAAAGAATAAATAGATCTTTTACTTAGAAGAAGTCCCGTCTCGATTCGGTTTTCTAACAGATGGCCATCCTCTTGATTTCATTTTTTTGCCAGTTCTAGGATTAATAATGGTTTCAGGTATTACTTTTTTCTCTCTTGATGCCTTATCAACATCTTCACTTGCTTTATAAGCCAGTATTGCTGTTAAAATAACATTGTTTTTTAAGTCATCAAAAACAATTTTATCATGAGTATCAAGGTTAGTATGCCAAGTATAATTCCAGTATGCCCAGTCTAAAGCACTTAAATTAAATGCTGGCACCCCTGCAGCTACAAATGAAGCGTGATCAGTTCCACCTCCGCCTGGATTTCCAGGAAATTCTGTTTTAATATGTTTTTTAACATTCTTTGGTACTTCAGAAAGCCAATCAGACAAATAATCATATGAATTTAAAAACCCTTGTCCATTAATATCAATTACTCTACCTGTTCCGTTATCTTGATTAAACACTGCTTGAGTATTTTCAATAATTTTTGGGAAATCTTCAACAAAAGCTCTTGATCCGTTTAGACCCTGTTCCTCACTTCCCCAATGACCAACCATAATAGTTCTTTTTGGATTTGGATAAAATTTCTTAAGAATTCTCATTGCCTCCATCATAACAAGTGATCCTGTACCATTATCTGTTGTTCCTTGTCCTCCATCCCAAGAGTCAAAATGTGCAGAAAGTATAACATACTCATCTGGTTTTTCAACCCCTTTTATTTGTGCAATAGTATTAAAAGTAGGCATCTCTCCAAGTTCTTTTGAAGTTGAAATAATCTTAACTTTTGGAGTCGTTCCGTTTTCAACCATTCTGTACAACATTGTATAGTCCTCAAGATTTAAATCTACGTTAGGTATTTTTTCAGTTCTTGCGCTAAAAACTTTATTTGCACCAAAAGCTTTTGACCAATAACTTGAAATTAAACCAACTGCACCAGCATCTTCAAAAGCCTGGTTGATGTCTCTATAACCATATCCAGTCTTTCTAACATTCCCAAACCATTTTTCAGACATTTTATCACGGTCTTCTTTCATTTTTTCGAAAGATTCAGGCGTTGCATATTCTTCCCACTGGTAATCAGGTCTTCCAGTTATTTGATTTTGACTAACTAAAACAAATTTACCTTTTATGGTTTTTAACCACTGGTCAAATTCAGATTTATCGTTTATTTCAGGAACTTTTACTACATCAGCAGTAATACCTCTTTTTGATGTTGATGGACTCCATGCTAATTGTCTTCCTGCAAGAGTTCTAATCCTTGGCTCCAACATGTCAATATGCGTAATTCCTCTTTCCCATCCTCTCCAAACACCCCACTGGTGAAGTCTAGCGGTCATTCCCCATTCCTCATACTTTGCCTTTGCCCAATCATGGGCATTTTTCATCTGTGGAGTTCCTACCAGCCTTGGGCCAATTAAATCAAAAAGTTCATGAGCCAATAGCTCGAGTTGAGAGTTATCAGTAGCTTCTTCAATTATTTTATCTATCGTGCTGGACTGACTGAAAGAACTTATTGATATACTAAATAAAAAGAGAATGAGTAATTTTTTCATATTAAAAATATTTTAATGTTAAATTTAGGTAAAAATAATAAGTGTTGGAAATTAAAAAAAATATCATCTTAACAAAAACAGGGGCTAAGCCAGTTTTGATTGATCTTTTTTATAAAAAAAAAATTTCTAAGATGCCTGTGATAATTTTTTGTCACGGCTACAAAGGATATAAGGATTGGGGGGCATGGAATTTAGTAGCTAAAGAATTTGCAAAGAACAATTTTTTCTTCTCAAAGTTTAACTTTTCACATAATGGTGGGACGTTGAAAAACCCAATAGATTTCCCTGACTTAAACGCTTTTGGAAATAATAATTTTACACATGAACTAAATGATATTGAACGAGTTATTTCTTTTATTTCAGAAGACCCTGTCATTTCTAAAAATATTGATACTAGTAATATTTTTTTAATAGGACACAGCAGAGGCGGCGGGACATGTGCAATAAAAGCTTCTGAAAACAAACGTATTAAAGGGCTTATTACTTGGGCAGGTGTGAGCAATATTAAAATTCGATTTAACGAAGGTTCTGAGGAATTTAAAAAATGGGAAGAAAAAGGAGTTAAATATGTTGAAAATAAAAGGACAAAACAGAAAATGCCTCATTTTTTTCAATTCTATCTTGATTTCAAAAAAAACGAGAAACGGTTTAATATACAATCTGCTGTTCAGAGTCTTAAAATTCCGTTTTTAGTAATACATGGTGATAATGATAAGTCAGTTCTTCAAAGTGAGGGAAGGGATTTACATTCGTGGAATAAAAACAGTAAGTTTTTTAGTGTGAAAAACGGAAATCATACTTTTTCATCAATGCATCCTTGGAAAGGATTAAAACTTCCAAAAGAACTACAATCAGTAACCGAAACCTCAATTAATTTTATTAAAAACTGTATCTAGGCTTTTAATAACGACATGTACTGAAAGTTATCTTTAGCAGATTCCAGTTGAGTTGTTCCTGTATAGGCTTCTTGTTCTACAATGTAATTATTAAGCCCTTTACTTTTTCCGTGTGCTAATATTGTTTCAAAATCAATTGTACCTGTTCCAAGAGTACATGATTCAAACTTGCCATCAGGCAAAGTTGTGTAATCTTTTACGTGACAATATGTAAACCTGTTAGGATATTTGTCAAACCACTCGATTGGATTTTCTCCAGCGGCAACTACCCAATAAATATCCATTTCAAAATCGACCAGTTCTTTATCTGTGTTATTCATTAAAATATCTTGAAGAAAAACTCCATCTATTTTTTTAAAAGAATAAGCATGATTATGATAGGCAAATTTTATTCCATTATCTTTTGCTATTTGACCGCATTTATTAAATGTTTCTGCGATAGCTTCAAAACCTTTAATTGATCTCTCTCCTTCAGCCCACGGACAAATTAAATATTCCACGCCAATCTCAGATGCTTGAGCGCATTTTATTTTAAAGCTAGGAAGGTCGTTTGTATTTCCACAATGACTAGCTATCATTTTCAAACCTAAGCTGTCTAAATAATCTTTGAATTCTAAATTGGTCATCCCCCAAAACAGACCTTTATCACCTTCATAACCTTCAATAAATTTATAGCCATAAGATGCTACTTGGGCTAAAGTTTCTTTAGGATTTTTATTCATTTCGTCTCTTAAAGAATACAGCTGTATTCCAATTCTATTCATTTGGTTTGCTGAATTTAAAGTACAGGAGCTAATTGACATAGGTACTAATATAGTTGAGGTTATAAGCGTGCTTTTTAAAACAAATTCTCTTCTTTTCATTAATTTTATTTGTTAAATTATTTAGAGTTTAAATTAAGCAAAATGATTGAATCCATAAAATTACTTAAATATGTTTTTATTACCTTTATTAAAAAAGGAAATATTATGAAAAAACTATCACTATTATTTACATTTTTAATCATGATGTCGTGTAATAATACGGCTGTGAAAAAAGTAGCGGACTCAATGACTCCAGACGCAGAAATCGTTGAAGTTGAGAAAAAAGCTGGTTATCTTAAGGCGGGAGATTCGCAATACGATCTTTCTTTAGGAGATCAAGCTGCTGTTGATATTTGGGACAAATATATTGAAGCTCACAATAATCAAGATTTAGGAGCTATTATGGCAATGGAATCCGAAACAATAAAAATTTGGGGACCTGATGGCGTACTAACTGAGGGTAAAGAAGCTCATTCAAAATTTTTAGATGAATGGTTTAAGGCTGTAAATCCAAAATGGAGTAATTATTTTTCAGTTCCTGTTAAAGTTAATTGGGAAGAACAACCTGGTACTTGGGTAACTAATGGACATAATTTAACTCTAACTATAGATGGAGTTGAGTCTACAACTGGAAATATTGCTGATGTATACATTGAA
>CAJJCV010000044.1 GCA_905182765.1 Cryomorphaceae bacterium BACL29 MAG-121220-bin8
ATAAAAAACTCTATCCTCTGAAGCTAATTCAAAGTTGTTTATTTCTTCATCAGGACAATACAAACCACTTTTAGCATAATCGAATTTTAGTAACACTTTATTTTCTTTAATTTCTAAAGATTTGAATACTGGACCCGAAAACTCTACAGTTGATAAACCATAATCTTTATTTAATGCCCAATAAGCAAGCCTTTTACCTAAAATAAATTTCCTTGGTGGATGAATAGAATTTTCATCTCCAACATCAAGCGAAACTGCCATTCCAGTATTGGAAGTATTAAACATTGTATTAAGCTGAGCTTCTCTTAAAAAAGCAGAACTTGATTTATCATTTCCATCATATTTGTAAGGCGAAATTTGAACAAAATAAAATGGAAATGATCCTTGATTCCAAGCTCTTCTCCAGCCCTCTATCATTGAGTTTTTTAATTTAGCATAATTTCTTGCTCTTGAAACATTACTTTCTCCTTGATACCAAATAGCTCCCTTTATTCTAAAGTTAATCAGTGGATTAATCATGGCATTATATAATGACGACGGTTCATCAATAGCTCTATCTCTATGATTTTTTATTTCACTTTTTATAAAATCATTATTTAAAGATTTAGAATCTGTCCAAGCTTCTGCCGGAGTCCCTCCCCATGAGGAATGAATAATAGCAACCGGCACATCTAGAACAGTATTTAAATATTTTGCAAATGAATAACCCACAGCACTAAAAAAAGGAGAATTTTCTTGATTTGAAACAGACCAATTACCCTCAAAGTCTTCAAGAGGAAATTGACTTGTATTTCTTTCAACTGTAAAAAATCTTATTTCAGAATTATTGGAATTAGCTATTGCATCATTGGCTCCTAATATTGGCTCGTTTCTATAACCGTTAAGATTCATCTGCATATTGGACTGTCCAGAAGCTAACCAAACCTCCCCCATTAAAATATTAGACATTACAACTCTTTGATTACCAGATTTTATACTGATTTTGTGACTTTTACCAGATTTTGGAGTTTTAATGTTTATAATCCATTTTCCATTATCATCACTCTCTGTTATTAAAATTTTTTCATTCCAACTAAGTGTAATTGAAATACTTGATCTTGATTTTGACCAGCCCCAAATAGAAACGTTAGAATCTTGTTGTAAAACCATATTGTCATTAAAGATTGATGGCAATTTTAAATTTTGAGAAGCAATCAAATTGATTGTAAAAAGAGAGATTATTATTAATAAATTATTTTTCATTTTGTGAATTTTAATAATATTTAATTTAATAAAAAAAATCTACCTTAGTAATAATCAGTATCAAAATGATCAAATTAAACTTAAAATTTATTTCATTTTTATTAATTCTCTTATTTTCAGCATGCAATACTGAAAACAAAAAACCTAATGTTATAATTATTTATGCTGATGACTTAGGTTTTGGAGATGTTAGCGCATATAATCAAGGCACATTAAATACACCTAATATTGACAGAATAGCAAATGAAGGCATTAAGTTTACAAATGGACATTCTTCATCTGCAACATGTAGCCCAAGTAGATATGCTTTATTGACGGGATCATATCCCTGGAGAAACTCTAAAGCAAAAATTTCCACTGGTGCTTCAATGATCATTAATGTAGATCAAAAAACATTGCCAAAAATGTTTAAAGCAAGTAATTATTCAACTGCTATTGTGGGTAAATGGCATTTAGGATTAGGTAATGGTCAAATTAATTATAATTCTAAAATATCACCTGGACCAAACGATGTCGGATTTGACTACTCTTATATTATGCCAGACACTCAAGATAGAGTTCCAACGGTATATATTGAAGATGGTTATGTAAAAAATTTAGATTCAAATGACCCATTATATGTTAGCTTCAATAAAAACTTTGACAATCAACCAACTGGGAAAACGAATCCAGAAATGCTAACAATGAAATGGCATCACGGTCACTTTAATTCTATTATTAATGGTATTTCAAGAATTGGATTTATGAAAGGTGGTGAAAAAGCTCATTGGAGTGATGTTGATATGGCTGATCATTTTTTAAATAAAGCAAAATCATACATAACTCAAAATAAAGACAAGCCTTTTTTCTTATTCTATTCCATGCAACAGCCTCATGTGCCAAGAACACCACATCCAAGATTTAAAGGAAAATCAGGCATGGGTCCAAGGGGTGATGTGATTATTGAAGCGGATTGGTGCATTGGAGAACTTTTCAAGACTCTTGATAACGAAAAACTTTTAGAAAACACATTAATTATAATATCAAGTGATAATGGACCTGTTTTAAATGATGGTTATTATGATGATGCTGTTGAAAAAATCGGAAATCATACTCCCTCCGGTATTTACAGGGGAGGTAAATACAGTTTATTTGAAGCTGGTACAAGAGTGCCTTTTATTTCGTTTTGGAAAGGAGTCACAAAGCCTAAAACATCTGATAAATTAATTTCTCAAATTGATCTTTTCAATTCTTTATCATCAATCATTGAAAGTAAAATTAAAACTAGTGACAGTTATGATTTATCTGAACTTTTACTAAAAGGAGATGGAAAAGAAAGGGAAGAACTAATTCTTGAAGCTTCAGGAAAAACTGCTTTAAAATACCATAACTGGGTCTTAATCCCCCCATATAAAGGAAAAGCTGTAAGTACGTATACTAATGTAGAACTAGGAAGATCTAGCTCATTTCAACTTTATAATTTAAAAACAGATCCAAGTCAAAAGATAAATCTAGTAGATCAAGAAAAAGAAAAATTAGCTGAACTTCTTAAGATTTACAATAAGGTTGTTAATGACTAAGAAGCTATATTAACAGCTCTTGTTTCACGAATAACAGTTACTTTAACTTGTCCTGGATAAGTCATATCAGTTTGAATTTTTTGTGAAATCTCAAAAGAAAGTTTAGCAGCATGATCATCAGAAATTTTTTCACTCTCAACCATAACCCTTAATTCACGACCAGCTTGAATAGCATATGCTTTAGTAACTCCTTTAAAAGAATAAGCAACATCTTCCATTTCTTTTAACCTCTCAATATAACTATCTAAAACCTGTCTTCTTGCTCCAGGTCTAGCTCCAGAAATAGCATCACATACTTGAACAATAGGCGAAATTAAATTATTCATTTCTATTTCATCGTGGTGAGCTCCAATAGCATTACAAACATCTGGTTTTTCTCCAAATTTTTCTGCCCATTGCATTCCTAGCAAAGCGTGAGGGGTTTCAGTTTCTTCCTCTGGAACCTTTCCTATGTCATGTAAAAGTCCTGCTCTTTTAGCAATTTTAGGATTCAAACCTAATTCAGAAGACATAATTCCGCAAAGTTTAGCGACTTCTCTAGAGTGTTGTAAAAGGTTTTGACCATAAGAAGATCTGTATTTCATTCTACCTACAGCCTTAATAAGTGCAGGATTCAATCCATGAATTCCTAAATCAATTACTGTTCTTTTACCAACCTCAATAATTTCGTTTTCAATTTCGTTTTGTGTTTTCTTTACAACTTCTTCAATTCTAGCAGGATGAATTCTTCCATCAGTAACTAATTTATGTAAAGAAAGTCTAGCAACTTCTCTTCTTACTGAGTCAAAACATGATAAAATTATCGCTTCAGGTGTGTCATCTACTATTATTTCAACTCCGGTAGCTGATTCTATAGCTCTAATGTTTCGACCTTCTCTACCGATAATCCTTCCTTTTACATCATCAGATTCAATATTAAAAACTGAAACACAATTATCTATAGCTTCTTCAGTTCCAACTCTTTGGATCGTATTAATAACTATTTTTTTTGCCTCTTGCCTAGCAGAAAGCTTAGCATCTTCAATAATATTTTGAGTAAGCTCCAGGGCTTCAGATTTAGCTTCTTCTTTTAGTGATTCAACTAATTCTTTTTTAGCATCATTAGCAGACATACTAGATAATTTTTCAAGTTTTTCAACCTGCTCTTTATGTAGTTTATTAACCTGCTCACTTTCCTTGTCAAGAAGCTCAAGTTTTTTATCAAAAGAAGACATCTTGTCATTTAAGCTTTGATTATTCTTTTTATTAATAGAGAGTTCATTTGATACTTGAGACTCTTTGTCTTTAATTCTTTTTTGAACGTCAGTAAGATTTTTTTCTCTATTTAAAATATGCTTTTCATGCTCAGATTTTAGTTCTAAAAACTTTTCTTTTGCCTGAAAGATTTTATCTTTCTTAATATTTTCCCCTTCAATTGATGCAGATTTTAAAATATTTTCAGCTTCTTTTTTTGCGTTTTCAAATGATTTAGTTATTGATGTTTTTTCTAAAAATTTAGAAATAACAAAACCTATAGCTAACCCTAGAACAATAAGAACAAAATTGATTATTGTAAAATATTCCATAATAATTATTTTATTTAGATTAAAAAAAAAGCCTACATCATGAGGTTTTGTATAAACTCTTGTAAGACAAGATTAAGGCTAACTAACTGATCAAGGATCCTGTAAGGGCATGCTTTAGCAGAATAGACTCACCTTTTATAAAAAAATTCGCGTTGAGTTTATCAAAAAAATTGATGTAGGCAATAATGTATTTTATTTAAATGAACGTACTAGAGGTCAATAATTTCTTGAACAGATTTATTAATCTTTTCTAATCTTTTATTTACCTCTTCATTAATTTTAGCTTCAGAAATATTTTCTTGTTCAGTTTGAGTCGCTAATTGAAGAGCACACATTGCTAAAACATCTTGCTTGTCCTTAACAGCATAATTTTCTTCAAAATGTTTAATCATAATATCAATTTTTTTTGATGCAACTCTTAGTCCTTCTTCTTGCTCCACGGGGACATTAAGAGGGTAAACTCTATTAGCAATTGTTAATTTAATTTTTTGCATTTAATAGATTTATGAACTTAAACTTAATATACATTTATCCAACTCTTTGATAAGATTATTAATCTTCAGCTTTGTTAATGATTTATCATCACTACCTAAGAAAGTATTTGCAATTTTTAAGGAATGATACTTATCTTTCCATTCTTTTAACTGATTTTTTTGTTTAAGCAAAGATTCATCTTTCAATCTTAAATCTTTACTAAATTCCAAATTCTCATCTCTTAATTTATTTATTAAAGATTTTAAATTAGACAAATTAGCTTCTAAAAGAACAATATTTTCAATTGACTCAGACATTAAAACAATACTATCTTACCCAAATTTAGTGTTACTAATACTCTAAAACAAATAAGTACTTATATTTTAAAAATCTTAAAATTATTTTTAGTAATATTAAACATTAAATAAATATAATTCGTCACTAAAAAAATAATGAAAAAATTAATAATTCTATTTTTATTTATTTCAATAAACTTAAATTCACAAACAAATTTCCCTAAAGACTATTTCTCAAATCCATTAGAAATAGAATTAATTTTAAACGGAAATTTTGGTGAATCGAGACCTAGTCACTTTCATTCAGGCATTGATATTAAAACACAATTTAAAGAAGGTCTAAATGTGTTTAGTTCGGCTGAGGGATACGTAAGTAGAATAAGCATCAAACATGGAGGATTTGGAAAAGCACTATACATTAATCACCCAAACGGATACACAACAGTTTATGCACATTTGAAAAAATTTAATAAGAAAATTGAAGATTACATTAAGAAAATTCAATACAATAAGAAATCTTATCAAATTGAACATTACTTAAAAAAAGATGTAATAAGAATATTGAAAAATGAAAATATTGGAAGTTCAGGAAATACAGGTTCTTCTTTTGGCCCTCACCTACATTACGAAACAAGATTAACAAAAAATCAAAAAGCAATTAACCCACAATTATTTGGAATTGATATAAAAGACAGTAGAAGACCAATAATAAATTCAGTGTTTTTATACAAACTTGATAGTCTTAATAAAATTAGCGAACCAATTAAGTTAAAAATTAACAAAATTAATGACAGTATTTACCAATCAGAAAAAGTCACAGCTAATGGAACTATCGGATTTGGTGTAAACGGTTTTGATAGACAAGATTTAGCAAATAATAAAAACGGGATATACAAATACTCTACTGTTTATGACAATAAAAAAAACATTGAATTCAACTTTAATTCATTTTTTTTCGAAGAGTCAATAAAAATCAAAACATTAATTGATTACAAATATTATATTCAAAATAAATCAAGAATAGTAAAATTATTTAAAGATCATGGTAATAATTTGAGTATTTATTCAAATAATAAATCAGGATATATTAATGTAGAAAACGATATTTCTTTATATCAAATCACCCTCACTGATTTAAAGGGAAATAAATCCACTATTAAAATTCCGATAATAAAAGGTGAAATAATAAAGAGTCCATTAAAAAAAGTCAACTCAACAGTTTTAAACACTTCGTTAAACAATAAACTTGATTACAATTTTGAATTTGAAAATGCTGAAATAAAAATAGCTAAAAATACTTTTCTTAAGAATGTTAAATTAAATATAGATACATCAATTGATTCGATTAAAATAATAAATCCTGAAATAGCTGTTTTTAAAAACATTAAAATAAGTTTTTTAAATAAAGAAAAAAGAAAAGGCAATTATTTAGCTTTAAAAGATAATAATGGAAACGAATCATTTGCAACAGCAAAACTAAATAGTAAAAATTATTTTTATCATAAAACTAAATCTTTAGGAACATATTTTATAAAAAACGACAGTTTGCTCCCTGTAATAGAATTGAAAAACTTCAAAAACAATGATTGGATTACAAATAAAAATTCTATAAAAATTAAAATTTTAGATAAAGAAACAGGTGTTAAAAACTATAATGTAAAAATTAATGGAAAATGGATGCTGTTTGAATATGAATATAAAAGAAATGAACTTTTTTACAAGTTTGATTCATATTTTATAAACAAAAAAAAGAATTTAATTGAAGTTTCTGTTGAGGATATGGCTGGAAATAAATCTCAAAAGAATTTTATATTTTATAGAAACTAATTTGAGTTTACAAAATCACTCAAAACTTCTACTACTTTGTCAATTTCAGTTTTATTATTGTATTTAGAAAACGAAAACCGTAAAGACGGCTTTTGTAAATCTGAGTCCTTCAATATGGAGTTCAAAACATGTGACCCAACACTACTACCAGACTGGCAAGCACTTCCTCTAGAACATGCAATTCCTTTTAAATCTAAATTAAATTCTAGAAGAATCGACTTGTCTTTTGAAACAGGAAGACAAATATTTAAAATGGAATAGGTACTGTCATGATTATTTACACAACTCCCATTGAACTTTAAATCAGGTATAGAATTAGTTATTTTCTTAATGAAATATGTTTTTAAATCTAAAATATAGTTTTTGTTTTTTTCAAAACTATTATAGGAATCTATAAAAGCTAACTCCATTCCGCATATATTATGAACTGATTCAGTTCCTGCCCTCAAACCTCTTTCTTGATTTCCTCCAATTAAAAGAGGATTCAATTTTAATTTCTTATTAATATAAACAAAACCGATTCCTTTTGGACCATGAAATTTGTGTGCAGATCCTACTATGAAATCAATATTAATTTTTGATAAATCAAATCTATATTTTCCTATTGACTGAACAGTGTCAGAATGAAAAAAAGCATCATATTTTTTACAAATATCTCCAACTATTGATAAATCTAAAACGGAACCAATTTCATTATTTACATGCATTAAGCTGACAAGTGTTTTTTGATTATTACTTTTTAAAACTTGATCTAAGTCATCATAATCTATTAATCCATTTGATTTGACTTTTACATATTCAACATTGACAGATTCTGTTGATTCCAGAAATTTAACAACGTTTAATACTGCTTTATGTTCAATTTTTGAGGTTAGAATTCTTTTGACTCCAAGATCTCTAACAGCAGAAATTAAAATTAGATTATCAGACTCTGTTCCACATGACGTGAAAAATATTTCGGCAGGTAAAACATTAAATTCTTTTGCAATTGATTTTCTTGCTTTTTCTATTAGAGTTCTAGATGACCTTCCAAAACTATGAGTTGAATTAGGATTCCCATAGTGATTAGACATTATACTATTCATCAAATCAATTACTGATTGATCAATTTGTGTAGTAGCAGCATTATCAAAGTATATGTTATTCACTTGTTTCAAATTCTTTTAAAGACTTCGCTATAATATCAACAGCAACATCAATTTCTGTTTTATTAATTGTAAGTGGAGGTGCAAATCTAATAATATTTCCATGAGTAGGTTTTGCCAATAAACCATTATCTCTTAATTTTAAACATATTTTCCATGCCGTATCACTTTCTTCATGATCATCAATAACAATTGCATTTAGAAGACCTTTCCCCCTAACTAATTTAACAATATTACTACTTAAAATGTATTCATTTAATTTTAACCTAAAATAATTTCCCATTTCAAATGAATTTTCACATAATTTTTCGTCTTTCACTACTTTTAAAGCAGCTATAGCAACTTTACACCCTAAAGGATTTCCACCATAAGTAGAGCCATGTTCGCCAGGCTTAATGGTTAGCATGATTTCATTTGATGCTAAAACAGCAGAAACAGGAAACACCCCTCCTGATAAAGCTTTACCTAAAATTAAAATATCAGGTTTAAAACCATGATGATCACAGCATATCATTTTTCCTGTTCTAGCTATACCGGTTTGAACTTCATCAGCTATAAATAAAACGTTATTTTTTTTACAAAGATTAAACGCATCAAGAAGATAATTATCATCCGGAACAACAACTCCTGCTTCCCCTTGAATTGGTTCAACCATAAAAGCTGCTACATTAGGGTCTTTTAAAGAGTTTTCTAAAGCATCTAAATCATTATAAGGAATTATTTCATACCCAGGCATAAAAGGACCAAAATTGGTAGTACTCAACGGATCGTTAGAAGAAGAAATAGCGGCTAAAGTTCTTCCCCAAAAGTTTCCAGTAACAAAAATAATTTTAGCACTATTTTTAGGAACACCTTTTTTTTCATAAGCCCATTTTCTAGCTAATTTTACAGCAGTTTCTCCTCCTTCAACTCCTGTGTTCATTGGAAGAACTCTATCGTAACCAAAGTAGTTAGTAATAAATTTCTGATATTCTCCTAATACATTATTGTGAAAAGCTCTTGATGTTAAGGTTAATTTTGAAGATTGCTCTATTAACGCTTCATTGATTTTTGGATGACAATGGCCTTGATTAACTGCTGAATAAGCAGACAAAAAATCAAAATACTTTTTATTGTTCACATCCCATACATAAATACCCTCCCCTCTTTCCAAAACAACTGGAAGAGGATGGTAGTTATGAGCTCCATGATTATTTTCAAGCTCAATAAAATAACTAGAATTATCTTTTGTCATACAAACCAAATTATGTTAATATTAATTAAGAATATTACAAAACTAAACAATAATAGATCTAAATTATTGTTTTAATTTTAAATAATAAATTATATATATATTTTGAAATACATATCTAGTAAAAGCAACTCGGTTTATAAAAACATTTCTAAAATTTTATTCAAAAACAATAAAAGAAAAGCTAGTAACTCATTTATAGTTGAAGGCAAGAAAAATATAAATCTATGTTACGATTTCGATTTTAAATTTATTGAAATAATTATATGTTCAGAAATAATTTCAGATGATAATATAAATTACATTAATAATAATTATAAAAACATTATCATTTATGACTTCTCTCCGAGCCTTTACCAAGAACTGATTTATAAAAAAAAGGGTGATGGATTATTAGCTTTAGTTAAATCCAAAGACAATTCTCTAGAAAGTTTTAAAATTTCTAAAAATCCATATATTTTAGTAGCAGAATCGCCTGAAAAACCTGGTAATATTGGTGCTCTTCTAAGAACAGCTGATGCAGCGGGATTGGATGGGCTTATAATAGCTAATCCTAAAACTGAACTATATAATCCAAATGCAATAAGATCAAGTTTAGGAAGTATATTCACTATGCAAATAGCGACAGCTTCTTCCGATGAAATTATAAGATTTTTAAAAAAAAATAATATAAAAATATTTTCGACTTTTGTTGAAAACAGTAAAAACTATTTAAATATTAACTACACACAGGCATGTGCAATAATAGTAGGCAAAGAATCCTCATCTTTATCTGAATCCTGGCTATTAGAATCAGATGAACTGATTAGCATTCCCATGAAAGGTAAAATGGATTCGTTAAATCTATCAGTAAGTGCTGCAATAGTTATATTTGAAGGATTAAAACAAAGAAATGATAATTAGTCCACAAATATTATTTAATATACTTATAGCTATTATAATACTTAATTTTTTCAAAGACTCAATCTTAGATTATTTGAATTCTAAATATTTTGATAATGAAATTCCTGATATAATTAGTGATATTTATGATAAAGAAAAGTACTTAAAATCACAAGAATATAAAAAAACTCAATATAAATTTAATAGAATTTCAAGCATATATAGTTTACTGATTTTATTATTTTTCTTTTATTTTGATGGATTTTTAATTTTAGACAATTACTGTCGATCACTATTTGATTCAGAATTAATAATAAGTTTAAGTTTTTTTGGAATTATTTATTTTGGAAATGACCTACTTAGCATTCCTTTCTCAATTTATCACACTTTCATCATCGAGGAAAAATTCGGTTTTAATAAAACAACTAAAAAAACATATATTATTGATAAGTTAAAATCATGGTTATTGACAATTTTATTTGGAGGGGGGATATTAAGCTTTATAATTTTTCAATTCGAATCTATTGGACAAAATTTTTGGATAGTAGCTTGGATTTTTATTTCTGTTTTAACTCTTTTAATAAATGGTCTATATGCACAAATAATTGTACCTCTTTTCAACAAACAAACAAAACTTGAAGATGGTGAATTAAAAAGTGAAATAGAAAAGTATTCAAAAAAGGTAGGTTTTAATCTTAGTAATATTTTCGTGATAGATGGTTCTAAAAGATCAACTAAAGCAAATGCTTATTTTTCTGGTTTCGGAAAACAAAAAAGAGTCACATTATACGATACATTAATAAATAAATTAACGAAAAATCAAATTGTAGCTGTAATAGCTCATGAGATTGGTCATTATAAAAAAAATCATATTATATTCAATTTTTTGTTCTCAATAATTCAATCAGGAATAATGCTCTATATTCTTTCATTATTAATTTATATGCCAATTTTTTCTGAAGCACTTAATATAGAAAACCATAGTTTTCATATAGCGCTTATAACCTTTTCAATACTATACACACCAATCTCTGAAATGTCGTCTTTAATATTTAATTTATTTTCAAGAAAATTTGAATATGAAGCTGATGAATATGCTGATAAAACATTTGATGGAAAATATTTAATTGAAGCTTTAAAGGTTTTAACTAAAGATAGTTTGAGCAATTTAACGCCACATCCAAAATATGTTTGGTGGCATTACTCTCACCCTACCCTGTTGGAAAGAATAAATCAATTACGATAGTTATTATTTTTTTAGTTAAATTTAATAAAGATGGTAGTCGATTCAATTAAAGAAAATAGTCAAATAGCTAAAGAATATAAAGAGCTTCTCAAAATTAGCTATCAATCATTATCTAAAGATGACAGAAAGCTAATTAGATTAGCTTTTAATACGTCTGTCGATGCGCATAAAAATCAAAGAAGAAAATCTGGTGAACCCTATGTATTTCACCCCATCTCTGTTGCTAAGATTGTTGCATCAAAAATTGGATTAGATGCAACATGCATAGCTGCAGCTTTATTACACGACGTAATTGAAGACACAGATTATGATGAAAAGAAAATAACTGAAATTTTTGGCAAAACTATTTGCAAAATCGTAATTGGTTTAACAAAAATTTCCAAATTATCTAAAGATGAGAACGTTTCTCTTCAAGCTGAAAATTTTAGAAAAATGCTCCTTACGTTAAATGATGATGTAAGAGTTATTTTAATCAAAATTGCCGACAGACTTCATAATATGCAAACTTTGGATTCTATGCCAAATGGCAAACAAATAAAAATTGCTTCTGAAACTCTTTACATATATGCACCAATAGCTCATAGAATTGGACTGTATGATGTAAAATCAGAACTAGAAGATTTAGGCTTAAAGTATACAGAAC
This sequence comes from Cryomorphaceae bacterium BACL29 MAG-121220-bin8, assembly GCA_905182765.1. GTDB lineage: Bacteria > Bacteroidota > Bacteroidia > Flavobacteriales > Flavobacteriaceae > MAG-121220-bin8. The sequence continues at coordinate 12,111 of CAJJCV010000044.1, forward strand.
CTGAAATATTCAACGAATTAAAAAACAAAATTGAAGAAACTAAAGTTGATCAAGACAAATACATTAAAAATTTCTCGAGAAGAATTTCAGAAAAGTTAAGACCTGAAAAATTGAAGTTTAAGATAAATGGCAGACCTAAATCTATTCACTCAATTAGAAATAAAATAATAAATAAAAATATTTCATTTGAAGAAATATATGACAAGTTTGCTGTTAGAATTATTTATAAATCCGAAAAAGAAAGTGAAAAATTTATAGCATGGAAAATATATTCAATTATAACTGATCATTACACACCAAACCCATTAAGATTAAGAGATTGGATAACTTCACCAAGATCAAATGGATATGAAGCACTGCATATTACTGTTGTTGGACCTGGATCAAAGTGGGTTGAAGTTCAAATAAGATCTGAGAGAATGCATGAAATAGCTGAAAAAGGGTATGCAGCACATTATAAGTATAAAGGTGGTGATAAAGCTGAAAACGGATTAGAAGAATGGTTAAATAGATTACAAGAAGTTTTAGAAAACACTGATACAAACGCAATAGATTTTGTTGAGGATTTCAAATTAAATTTATATTCAACAGAAATATTTGTTTTTACTCCGGCTGGAGAACTAAAATCATTATCAAAAGGATCAACAGCTCTTGATTTTGCATTCAGTGTTCATACTGGATTGGGTTTAAAAACTAGAGGGGTAAAAGTTAATGGTAAAATGGTTCCATTAAGCCATATTCTTAATAGTGGAGACCAAATTGAAATAATTAAGTCCAAAAACACAAAACCATCATCAAACTGGTTAGACTACGTAAAAACATCTAGAGCAAAAGCTAAAATCAGAACAGCTTTAAAAGAAGAAAAAAAATTATTAGCAGAAGATGGAAAAGAAATATTAAGAAGAAAACTCAAACAGTTAAAAATAAAATTTGATGAAAAAACAGTTAATGATCTAGGAAGTTTTTTAAAATTAAAAACTAGTCTTGATTTATTTTATCAAGTTGGAATTGGGAAAGTAGAAAATGCTGAACTTAAAAAATTTGCTAATTACAATAATAGATTATTAAATTTCTTTAGAAAAAAAATTTCTAGAAAACCAAGTAAATTTAATATAAACGAAAAAGAAATTAGCAATAATTTTGATCTTATTGTTTTTGGAAATGAAGAAGATAAATTAGAATATACATTAGCTAAATGCTGTAATGCTATTCCTGGTGATGATGTTTTTGGTTTTGTTACTGTAAATGAGGGAATAAAAATTCATAAAAAAACATGTTCAAACGCTTTAGGTCTTCAATCTAAATTTGATTATAGAATTTTAAAATCTAAATGGGTTGATTCATCTTTATTTGAATACAATTCAACAATTAGGATTTCTGGAATTGATAATCTTGGAATTGTAAATGAAATAACAAAAGTTATATCAAACACATTAAATATTAATATTAATAAAATGAGTTTTGATACTGTAGATAATATTTTTAGAGGAAAAATCACTCTAAAAGTTAGAACAAAAAATATTTTGAATGATTTAATGAAAAGATTAAAAACAATAAACGGAATTGAAAAGGTCTCCAGAGAATAGTGAATTATCAATTTTTAAACTAATTTTACCTTTATGAATAAAGAAAAGAATCAGAAAATAGTAAAAGAAGTTTTTACTAAATTTCTTGACTTAAAAACTCATAGAAAAACACCTGAACGTTTTGCAATTCTAAGTGAAATATATAACTCTTCAGAGCATTTTGACATAGAATCTCTATATGTAAAAATGAAAAACAAAAATTATAGAGTTAGTAGAGCCACGTTATATAATACAATAGAACTTCTTTTAGAATGTAAACTTGTCAGAAAACATCAGTTCGGTTCTAATCAAGCTCAGTATGAAAAATCCTATTTTGATCATCAACACGATCATCTAATTTTAACGGATTCCGGCGAAGTTATTGAGTTTTGCGATCCTAGAATTCAAACTATTAAAAAGAATATTGAAGAGATTTTTGGAGTAGAAATAAACAATCATTCCTTATATTTCTATGGCAAAAAAATTAAAAACAAAATATGAAAGTTGATTTATTACTAGGTTTACAGTGGGGGGACGAAGGGAAAGGAAAAATAGTTGATGTTTTGACAAAGAACTATGATATTATTGCACGATTTCAGGGAGGACCTAATGCAGGTCATACTTTAGAGTTTGATGGAATAAAACATGTTTTACACACTATACCATCTGGAATATTCCATAAAGAATCAATGAACTTGATTGGTAACGGAGTAGTCATTGATCCTGTGATTTTTGAAAAGGAACTTGAAAAATTAAAACCTTTTAATATTGATTTTTCTAAAAACTTATGTATTTCAAGAAAGGCACATTTAATTCTACCAACTCACAGACTCCTTGATGCAGCATCAGAGCTTTCAAAAGGAAAATCTAAAATAGGATCAACATTAAAAGGAATTGGTCCAACATATATGGATAAAACTGGTAGAAATGGTATTAGAATTGGAGATATTGAACTTCCGGAGTTTTTAACTAAATACAGAAAATTAGCAAACAAACATGAAGGAATGATTAAAAGTTATAAAGTTGATTTGCAATATAATTTAAAGGAGTTAGAAGAAGATTTTTTCAAAGCAATTGAAAACATGAAGTCAATTCCATTTATTGATAGTGAAAATTATATTTTTAATCAATTAGATAATGACAAGAATATATTAGCTGAAGGTGCACAAGGATCCCTATTAGATATTGATTTTGGAACCTATCCATATGTCACTTCGTCTAATACAACTGCAGCAGGCGCATGTACTGGATTAGGAGTCCCTCCTAACAAAATAAAAGATGTATTTGGTATTTTTAAAGCATATACAACAAGAGTTGGAAGTGGACCATTTCCAACCGAACTGTTTGATGAAAATGCAAAAAGAATGAGTAAAGTTGGTAATGAATTTGGTGCAACTACCGGAAGACCTAGAAGATGTGGATGGCTTGATTTAGTTGCTTTAAAATATGCTGTAAAAATAAATGGTGTAACAAAATTAATGATGATGAAAGGTGATGTGCTTTCAGGGTTTAAAAATATTAAAATTTGTACTTCATACGATTATAATGGAGAAAAAATTGAACATTTTCCATTTTCTGTTGATTCTAAAAAATTAAAACCAATATACACAGAATTCAAAGGTTGGGAAGAGGATATTAGTAAAATAAAAAAAGAGAATTCATTTCCTAAAACATTTATGGATTATGTCACCTACATAGAAAATGAATTACAAGTTCCAATTGCAATTATTTCTGTTGGACCAGACAGAACTCAAACCATAATTCGTTAAAAAAAATTTGAAATTAAAATTATCAATAATTTTTATATTATTATTTAATGTTCTTTTATCTCAAGAAAAAAAGATTGTACAAATAATAGAGGCCGGTTCATTTGACAAAAATGAAATAACACTGCCTGGTGCTAATATTTTAAAAAAAAATAATAAAATAAGAGTTCATCTTTTACATGATGGAATGGACATTTGGTCTGATTATGCGTTATTTTATAAAAAAAATAATTCATTTAAAGCACGAGGAAACGTTGTAGTTAAACAAGGTGACAGTATAGAACTTTATAGTGAGATTTTAGACTATGACGGAAATGAACGAAAAATTATTGCAAAAAAAAATGTAGTATTTAATAGTACTAATACAAACTTAAAAACTCAAATATTATTCCACGATAGAGAATTAAAAGAAATATATTTTGAAAAAGGAGGTGTAGTAAGAGATTCTTCAAACACTATAAAAAGTACAGAAGGGAAATATTATTTAGAAAGCTCAAAGTATGAATTCAATAAAAGAGTAAATGTATATAATGACAATACTGATATTAAATCAAAAAAATTAGATTATTACAGTAATAGTAATAAGGTCTTTTTTTATGGACCAACTGTAATTACTGGAGAAGATTATAGAATATTTAGTGAAAAGGGTTTTTATAATACTAAAAGCAAAAATGGTTTTTTTAATACTAAAGCAAAAATAGAGTATAGTAATAGAACAATTGTAGGAGACAGTTTAATATTTGATGATTTAAAAAAATATGCTTCTGGAACAAAAAATGTAACAATAACAGACACAATAAATAAAACTATCATTAAAGGTGATTTTGCCGAGGTTTTTAAAGAATTAGACTCCGCAATGGTTACAAAAAACGCGTATGCAATTAAACTCTTAGAAAAAGATTCCTTATTTATTAAAGCTGATACTTTGTTTGCGGTAGGACCAGATGAAAATAGATTTATTAAAGGCAGATATAATGTAAAATTTTTTAAAACTAATATGAGTGGTAAATCTGATAAATTCACTATGAATCAGAAAAGTGGATTAATCAAACTAATCCGAAATAAACTTTCGAAAAGAGAACAACAAATATTAACTAGCAGAGAAATTTCAAAGAAAAATCCTGTGATTTGGAATGGTGAAAGTCAAATGACCGGGGATGAAATACACATAATTAGAAATTTAGAAACAAATCAACTTGATTCTTTAAAGATTTTAAACAACGCATTTGTTATTGAAAAAGATAGCTTTGGGATTGACAATTATAATCAGATCAAAGGGATTGACTTATTTGGAAATTTTAAAGATAATGAGTTAGAAAAAATAAGATTAGACAGAAATACTGAAATGATTTATTATTTATACGATGAGGAAAGTAAAGAACTGATAGGGATTGATAAAGCAATTTGTAGTTCTATTTTGATGACTATAAATAATAATAAAATTGATGAAATTATTTTTTACACAAATCCTGAAGGAAAAGTATACCCAGAAAGTGAGCTTGAGATAAATCAAAAAATATTGAATGGTTTTAATTGGAGAATTAAAGAGAGAATTTTAAATAAAAAAAATTTAATTATTAAATGATTTGAAAGAAAATTTTTTAAAATTTCAGGCGCAGACAACTAATAACCCTATAAGTTTAGAAATATCAAATGCAGAAGGATCTTACGTTTATGATACAAATAATAAAAAGTATTTAGATTTTGTTGCAGGAGTTTCCGCATCTAATCTTGGACATAAAAACAAAAAGATAAAAGAAGCTATACTAGAACAAATTGAAAAATACTGGCATGTAATGGTTTATGGGGAATTTATTCAAGAGCCTACTGTAAAATTGTGCAAGTTAATTTCCGATAATTTACCAAATTCACTATCAAGTACCTACTTAACTAATTCAGGAACTGAGGCTATTGAAGCTGCCATGAAATTGGCTAAAAGAGTAACAAGCAGAAGTAAATTTATTGCTGCAAAAAATAGTTATCATGGAAGTACTCAAGGTGCAATGAGTATTATGGGTTATGAAGAAAGAAAAAGAGCCTATAGACCTTTACTTCCTGATATTGATTTCATCAAGTTTAATAATGAAAATGATATTTCAATAATTGATAATAAAACAGCAGCGGTAATTCTTGAAACTATTCAAGGTGGAGCTGGTTTTATATTACCTGAAAAAAATTATTTAAAGAAAATTAAAAATCAATGTGAAAAAGTAGGTGCTCTTTTAATACTTGACGAAATTCAACCAGGTATTGGAAGAACAGGCAAATTATTTGCATTTGAACATTATGAAATAATTCCTGATATTTTAGTCTACGGAAAAGGACTTGGTGGAGGTTTCCCTATTGGAGCTCTGTCATCAAGTTTTGAAAATATGAGCCTTTTTAAAGAAAACCCAATTTTAGGACATATTACTACTTTTGGAGGACATCCAGTAATTTCTGCTGCTGCACATGCGAATCTAAAAGAAACTTTAGATTCTGGCTTAATGGCTGATATTAATAAAAAAGAAAAATTATTTAGAAAATATCTGAATCATGAACTAATTCAAGAAATTAGAGGAAAAGGGCTAATGTTAGCAATAATATTGAAAGAAAGAAAAATCACTACTAAACTTGTGTCCAAATGCTTAGAAAAGGGATTAATTTTATTTTATTTACTATTTGAAACTAAAGCTGTTAGAATTACACCTCCACTAACCATCGATGATAAAGAAATAAAAATAGGTTGTGAAATCATTTTAGAAGTACTTGATGATGTGAAAAAATCTGTTCATTAATTTGTTAAAAAGAATTATTTATTTTACCATTTTAAAATCAAACTCATAATATCTTTACATTTAAATGAAAGATAATTTTCAAGATTTTTTTTCTGATTCAATCTTAAAATTTGAATCAATGATAAAAAGCAATCAATTTTTGTTTTTTGATACTGATGAATTTGAATCTATAATAATTTATTACCTAGAATCAGGGAATAGTTCCATGGCTAATAAAGCTATTAAAATGGCTATCGATCAGTATCCAAACAACACGTCTATTCTACTTTTAAAAGTTGAAACTTTAATTTTTGAAAATAAAATTGAAGAAGCAGAAAAAATAATTAACATTTTATTTGAAATTGATAAAAATAACTCTGAAATAATAATTCAAAAATCTAGAATTCTCTCTAAAAGAAAAAAACACTCTGATTCTATCAATCTTTTAAAAAAAATAAATAAAGATTGTGAGTTCTACAGCGATGCTTTGATTATGATAGGAAAAGAATATCTTTTTATTGATAATTTTGAAAATGCAAAAGAGAAATTTAAAGAATATATCAAAGATTTTCAATTAGATTATGCAGTTCTTAATAATTTACTTTATTGTTTTGACGCTTTAGGTAATACTGATAATACAGTAAACTATTTAAATGATTTTCTGGAATTAAACCCTTACTGCGAAGTTGCATGGCATCAGCTTGGAAAACAATATGTAAAAAAAGAACTTTATAAAGAAGCTTTAACTGCATTTGATTTTGCTATAATTTCTGATGATTCTTTTGTGGGAGCTTATTTAGAAATGGGTAAAGTTCTTGAGAAACTCAATAAAATAAATCAAGCTATAGAGCAATATGAAATTGTAATTAAAATAGACGAACCTAACCCTTTTGCCTTATATCGAATAGCTTGTTGCCATAATAAATTAGGCAACTTTGAATTAGCAATTTCATATTTCAATAAAACCGTAATTGAAGACCCAGTACATGATAGTGCTTGGATGTCTTTGGCTTCCAATTATTACAAACAAAAAGATTATATAGAAGCTAAAAATCACTTGATTAAAGCAATTGAAATTGATTCAGAAAATATAAAATACTGGGAACTTTATTGTAAAATAAATTTAGATTTAAATAATCTTGAGGAAGTTGAAATTTCTTTTAAAGAGATTTTATCTTTGGGGGATTTCAACCTAAGCACTTTGATATTTCTTACAAAAACATTAATACAAATGCCATTTAACGAGTCCCTGTCTAAAGAGTTTTTAGTTAAAATTGAAGCACTTCCAAATTCTTTATTAAGTGAAAAAAAATATATTAACTACGTAATTCTTCACAACTGTAATCAATTAGTTAAAGCAAATTTTAATTTAAAAGAAGCGTATTTTCACAATCCTGCTATTTATGATTACTTCAAAGACATATTCCCAACTATTCCGCAACTTCATGTCTTTAAAAACATGAATGTAAATTAATTTATAAAATAAATTATCTTAATTTTATTAAAATGAAAAATACTTTTTTTTCAAACTTTATCATTTTCACAAAAGGAATGTGTATGGGTATTGCTGATATTGTTCCTGGTGTTTCTGGTGGAACAATTGCAATAATAACAGGGGTTTATGAAGAATTACTAAAAACTATAAATGGTTTAGATTTTGAAATATTCAAAGAATTAAAAAAAGGTAGAATTAAAAGTGTATGGAATTCTTATAATTTAAGTTTTCTTTTATACTTATGCTTGGGGATTTGTTTAAGTATTATAGTATTAAGTCATTTTATTTTAATTATACTAAATAACTATCCTATAGCGCTTTGGTCTTTATTTCTAGGCTTAATATCATCAAGTATTATTTTTTTATTAAAAAGCACAAGTGAATTAAGTTTTAAAAATTCTAAATACTTTATTCCAGCTCAACTCTATTTTTTAATTATAGGATTGTTTGTTGCCTTATACATTCAAACACTAAACTCTAGTAATACAGAAATAAATTCTTTGTATTTATTTATTTGCGGAATGGTTAGTATAACTGCAATGCTTCTTCCTGGTGTTTCAGGTGCATATATTTTGGTTTTACTTGGCGCTTATGAAACGATGTTAATTACGTTGAAAGAAATAACTCAATTGAACTCAGATTATTTTGTGAATTTTATTTCTTTTATTTTAGGAGCTTTACTGAGTGTCAAGTTATTTTCAAAATTATTAACATGGTCTTATAAAAACTATAAAGACAATACACTTTTTTGTCTAATTGGCTTTATGATTGGATCTCTTCCAACGCTTTGGCCCTGGAAAAATAATAATGATTCAAGTTTTTTTCTAAACAAACTATATATGCCTGAAAATTATTTAAATAATTCTGAATTTAAAGAAGGAATATTATTTTTCATAATAGGAACTGCAATAGTATTACTTTTAGAGTTCATTTCAACTAAAAATGAAAATAAGGAATAAGTCATTTTACATAATCTTATTAATTAAAAGCATCTTAATGGGTACTGTAAATAAGTTGCCTGGAATTTCTGGGGGACTTGTCGCTTTATTAACAGGATTTTATACTGAAATGATAAATTCACTTAAAAAAATTGATTTTAAGACAATTCCATTATTATTAAGGTTAAATTTTTCTGACCTAAATAAAAATTATAACGGTTTATTTTTAATTACAATATTGCTTGGTATTGTTATCAGTTTCTTTACTACCTCAAAATTATTAGATATTTTGTTCAATAACTATGAATTATATGTTTGGTCAGTTTTTTTTGGAATGATACTAGCATCAAATTTTATTTTAATTCAGAATTTAAAAAAATGGAATTTCAATTCATTTATTCCAATTATTTTAGGTTTAACTTTAGGTCTAATCATTAGCTTTTCAGACCCCTTTGAAGAAAATAAAAGTACATTATTTATTTTCTTTTGTGGATTTATAAGTATAAGTGGAATGATCATCCCAGGACTTTCAGGATCTTTTATATTAATATTATTAGGTAATTACAAACTTTTATTAGTTGACTCTGTAAATTCTCTTTATAATTCATTATTAATAATTATCGGTATTGAATCGGACCTGTCTCATGACATGGATTTATTAAGAATTGTTTTGGTATTTACTTTAGGATCAGTTTTAGGACTAATTTTACTTTCAAATTTACTTAGTTATATAATTAGAAAATATGAGAAAATATTAAATCAATTTATAATTGGTTTTGTGTTTGGATCTTTAACAATAGTATGGCCATGGAATCATGTTATTGAAGAATCATTATTAATTGATAATTTAGCAGTAACAATTCCAAAATTGCAAGAAACAACTAATATCATATCGATTATATGGATTTGTATTGGATTAATTACAGTATTATATATAGATAAATATGTTAGAAAAAAGAAAATACGGACTAATAGGTAAGAATATAAATTATTCTTTTTCAAAAAAATATTTTAATGATAAATTTCTAAAAGAAAATATAACAAATTGTTCATATGAAAATTATGATTTGCAATCCGTGAAAGACTTTAAAAAAATAATAAAAGATAATTCAATAAAAGGGTTCAATGTTACTATCCCTTACAAAGAAGAAATAATGGAATTTATAAATAAAATTGATCCTATAGCTAAAAAAATAGGTGCAATAAATACAATAAAAATTCATAATAAAAATATAATAGAGGGTTACAATACAGATTATATAGGGTTTGTAATATCCTTAAAGAATTTAATAACTAATCAAAAAAAAGCATTGGTTTTAGGAACTGGTGGAGCATCAAAAGCAATTATCTTTGGACTTAGTTCAATAGGAATAGAATCTACAATAGTTTCAAGAAACAAAAGAAAGGGTGTAATTTCCTATAGTGAATTAAACAAAAAAGTAATTGAAGAAAATACTATTATAATAAACTGCACACCACTAGGAACGTTTCCTAAAACACAAGAATGCCCGAAAATACCTTTTGAATTTCTATCGTCAAATCACATCTGTTATGATTTGATTTATAATCCTGAAAAAACAAAATTTTTATTAGAAAGTGAAAAAATGGGAGCAACAATAATTAATGGTAAAAAGATGCTAGAAAATCAAGCCAATGAAAGTTGGAAGATTTGGAATAGTTAAATAAAAATAAGTAACTTAATTAAAAATAATAAATCATTGAAGCTAGGTCAAAAAAATTTAGATGATAATTTAATAGAGAAAAAACTTTTAATTGAGAAATTAAAAGATCTATTAATAGTTGATGGATCAATCAATGAAAAATACAATGAGTTTAAAAAAATACAAAACTCATGGTTTAAAATAGGACAAGTTCCAAGATCACAAAACGTAATTTTATGGAATAATTTCCAACATCATATTAAAAATTTTTATGATTATTTACATCTCAATAGAAAGTTTAAAGAAATTGATTTAGATCATAATTTAAAAGAAAAAGAAAAAATAATTTTTAATGCAAAAAAATTAATAAACATCAATGATCAATTCAAAGCTTTAAAAGATTTTGAAAGACTTAAAAAAAGATGGAAATTCGAATTAGGTCCAGTAAAAAAAGAAAATGAAGACAATCTTGAGAAAGAATTAAAGAGCATTGAAGAAATATTAAATGTCAAAAGAAAAGAATTTGAATTAAATAAAGACACTATACTAATTACAAATTATAACTTAAAAGAAAGTTTAATTAAACAAATTGAATTATTAAATCAAACAGAGGGAAAATCAATTAAAAATTGGCAAGAAAAAATTAAAAATTTTGAATCTATTAAAAGTGAAATAGATCTTGCGGGACCAATTCCTGGGAAATTAAAAAAAACATTTTGGAATAATTATAAAATAGTAGTAAGAGAATTTTACTCAAGTAAAAACATTTTTTTTAAAAATATAAAAAAAATCTATTCTGATAATCTCAAAAAACAAGATTTATTAATTGAAGAAATAAAGATAATTACAAGTAAGGATAAGTTTGAAAAAGAAAGACAAAATGTGATTTCAGTTCAAAAACAGTGGAAGTTAATTAAGCCAGTTCCTTATAAAGCAAATGAAAAGAATTGGAAAAATTTTAAAAACATTTGTGATATATATTTTGAAAAAGTTTCACAAAACAGAAACTTAGAGCATACAAAAAATAAAGAATCTGAAATAAAACAAGATCAGCTAATTAAAGGACTTAGTAAATTTGACGGGAATTCAATTGAATTAGAAAATGTTTGTAAAGAATATTTATCAATAAATAAAATAAACTCAGAAAAAGAAAAATTGTTTTTTGAGAAAATTAAAAATCTATTAATTAAGGAAGGATTTAAGGAAGAAGAATCTCAAATCAAAATCAATGAGATGAAATCTAAATTCATGAGTATTGATCAGAAAAAATCTCAAGTTTATAAATTAAATTCAAACCTAGAGAAACTAAAAAAAGATTTAATACAACAAGAAAATAATCTTTTATTTTTTAATGATAAATCAAAAGAGAACAAACTATTAGAGGCAGTTCATTTAAAAATTAAAAATCAGAAATCAGAAATTGAAAAATTAATTAATCAAAAAAAAGATCTTCTTAATTAATTATTTCGAATCGTTCCAAAAAGCAAGCATTTCAGTTGAGGAAAGATTATCTAATTCAAGATTATCATTTTTGATTTTTAATTCCATTTCTTTAAATCTTTTAGAAAATTTTTTATTCGTTTTTTCAAGAGCATTTTCTGAATCTATCCCTAAATGTCTGCCAAAATTGATTACTGAAAACAGAAAATCACCAAATTCTTCTTCAATTTTATTTTCATCTGAATTTTGAATCTCTAAACTCAACTCATTAAACTCCTCAATAACTTTGTTTTTAGAATTATCAATCGAATCCCATTTAAAACCTGCACTAGAAACCTTATCTTGAATTCTTAAAGCTTTAATTAAAGATGGTAATGTTTTTGGAACTCCTGAAAGAATACTATCCCTACCTTCTTTGAGCTTTAATTTTTCCCAGTTTTTTTTTACTTGTTCTTGCGATATCTTCTCTTTATTTTGATAGATATGAGGATGTCTAAATATCAACTTTTTAGAAATTGATTCAATAACGTCATTAAAATCAAAAATATCTTTTTCACTGGCAATCTTTGAATAAAACACAATATGAAGAAGCAAATCACCTAATTCATTTTTAATTTCATCAAAATCGTTATTGTTAATAGCATCGACTAGTTCATAAGTTTCTTCAATAGTTAAAGTTTTTAAAGAATCCATAGTCTGTTCTTTGTCCCATGGACATTCCAACCTTAATTCGTCCATTATTTCAATTAACTTATCAATTGATTGAAGATTTTTAGATTTTCTCATTTTTTATAAAATGACATTGAATAATCCGATTTAACTTTTCCCTTTGAAATATTATTCAATTTACTTTTTAACAGTTTTTTCTTAAAAACACTTAGCTTATCAGTAAATAAAACACCTTGAATATGATCAAATTCATGTTGAACTACCCTAGCTCTTAACCCATTTAATTTTAATTCATGTTTTATGAAATTTTCATCATAATATTTAATTAATATTTCATTTTCTCTAACAACATCTTCTCTAATATCGGGAATGCTTAAACATCCTTCATTAAATGTATTTAGCTCATTTGTAGTTGCAATTAATTTTGGATTAATAAAAACTTTTTTAAAAGTTGAAAGATTAGTTCTTTCAACAATATCTAGTTTATCATCTTCAGAAAAAGGAGAGGCATCAACAATAAACATTCTTATAGATAATCCTATTTGTGGTGCTGCTAAACCAACACCACTAGAAGCATACATAGTCTCCCACATATTTGAAATTAATTTACTTAATCCTTTATAATTTTTAGAAATAATTTCACATTTTTTTCTTAATACTGGATTTCCGTATGCGATAATTGGTAAAATCATATTATATGTTTTCAAGATAAGACTGAAGAATAATAGTAGCACTAATTTTGTCTACAAGAGATTTATTTCTTCTTTTAGTTTTATTTACACCGCTTTCTATAATTACTCTTTTAGCAATGACGGATGTAAACCTCTCATCACATCTATCTAGTTTTATGGTGGGGAAGTTACTTTTTAACTTCTTAATGAATTTTAATATTTCAAATTCAACATCAGAAGGTTGATTGTTTTTTTGCATCGGCTTTCCGACTACAATAATATTTATATTATTTTTTGATATTAAATTCTTTAAAAATGATATAATATTTTCATTTGAAACTGTATCAAGTCCTGATGCAATTATATTTAAATCATCAGTAATGGCTACACCTATTCTTTTCATTCCAAAATCTAAAGCAACTATTTTTGACATTTTTCAAAGTTAAATCATTAATAATTAAGGTTAAAATTCTTTAAACTATTTATTATTATCAACGTATATTTGAAAAAAAACTGTGAAAAATATTATTGAATCTGCTTGGGAAAACAGATCTCTTTTAAAAGAAGAAGAAACTAAAAACGCGATACGTTCTGTAATTAATGATTTGGACAATGGCAACTTAAGGGTAGCAGAACCAATTGATAATGGTTGGAAGGTAAATGAATGGGTTAAAAAAGCTGTTGTTTTATATTTTCCTATTCAGGAAATGAAAACAATTGAAGCTGGTCCTTTAGAATTTCACGATAAAATTCCTTTGAAAAAAAATTATAAAGAAAAAGGTATCAGAGTAGTTCCACATGCTGTTGCAAGACATGGGGCATACATTAGTAAAGGTGTTATTTTAATGCCAAGTTATGTCAATATTGGAGCATATGTAGATAGCGGGACTATGGTTGATACATGGGCAACTGTTGGTAGTTGTGCTCAAATTGGTAAAAACGTTCATTTAAGTGGAGGTGTTGGTATTGGCGGAGTTTTGGAGCCATTACAAGCTGCACCAGTGATTATTGAAGACAATGCCTTTATTGGCTCTAGATGTATAGTGGTAGAAGGCGTAAGGGTTGGTAAAGAAGCTGTTTTAGGAGCTAACGTTGTATTAACTGGTTCTACTAAAATAATTGATGTAACTGGTGATAAGCCGGTAGAAAGCAAAGGAGAAATTCCCCCAAGATCGGTTGTTATTCCTGGTTCATATACAAAGAGATTTAAAGCTGGAGATTTTCAAGTACCATGTGCATTAATAATAGGTGAAAGAAAAGAAAGTACTAATAAAAAAACATCTCTGAATGAAGCTTTAAGAGAATATAATGTGTCTGCATAATTCAAATGATTTCTGAAATTTTAAAAACTGTAGAATATTTAAAAGATGGTGGAATAATTATTTACCCCTCCGATACTATTTGGGCAATTGGTTGTGACGCTACTAATTCTAAAGCAATAAATAAAATCTTTAAAATTAAAAAAAGAGATTCCTCATCACCTTTAATTTGTCTTATGAACGACTATCAAATGTTAAATAAATATGTGAATTTGACAAAGAAAAATAAAGACTTTTTAGAACTTCAAAAGAAACCCACAACTATAATTTTCAATAAAGTAAAAGAATTGAATTTCTATAAGAACTCGATAGCTGTCAGAATTCCAAATGATGAATTTTGTCAAAAATTAATAAAAGAATTTAAGAAACCTATCACATCAACATCAGTCAACATCACAGGTGATAGATTTCCAGAATCTTTTGATGAAATCAATAATGATATTTTGAATCAAATTGATTATCCTGTAAATTTAAGACGAAATGAAAAGCTTAAAACGCCATCTCAAATCATTAAATTAGACGGTGACTCATTCAAAATCTTAAGATCATAGAATGTTTAAAAGAAATTATAAAGAAAATATAGAGAGTAAAATATTTCATGCTATTTCAAATTGCTGTGATGATAAAAAAATTGAATGTTATGCGATAGGAGGATTTGTTCGAGATTTAATGATTGGTGAGAAATCAGCTAAAGATATAGATATCCTTGTAGTAGGTAACGGTATTGAAATAGCTAAACAAACAGCTGAAAAGTTAAAAATAAAATCAAAGATCACAGTTTTTAAGAATTTCGGAACTGCAATGTTTAAATACAATGGTTTTGATATCGAATTTGTAGGTACTAGAAAAGAAAGCTATAATAAATCTAGTAGAAATCCTGTCGTTAAACCGGGGACTTTAGATGATGATTTAAACAGAAGAGATTTTACAATCAACACTTTAGGAATAAGTTTGAATAAAAAGAGTTGGGGTGATCTATTGGATAAATTTAACGGAATTAAAGATTTAGAAAATAAAATAATTAAAACACCATTAGAGCCAAAACAAACATTCTCTGATGATCCCCTTAGGATGTTAAGAGCTGCAAGATTTGCTAGTCAATTAAATTTTGAAATTGATTTAAATTCTTTTAATGGTTTAATTTCAGAAAAAGAAAGAATAAAAATTATTTCTCGTGAAAGAATTTCTGAAGAAATAAATAAAATTATTATGACTTCAAAGCCATCCATTGGTTTTAAAATATTAGAATCAACAGGACTACTTGATATAATACTTCCTGAACTTACAGATCTAAAAGGGATTGAAGAAATTGAAGGACAAAAACATAAAGATAATTTTTTTCACACGTTGGAGGTCTTAGATAATATTTGTTTAGAAACAGAAAACCTCTGGTTAAGATGGGCTGCTCTTCTTCATGATATTGGAAAAGCTCCAACAAAACAATTTGTAAAAAAAACAGGATGGACTTTTCATGGACATGAACTTAAAGGATCCAAAATGGTTTATAAATTATTCAAAAGATTAAATCTCCCTTTAAATAATAAGTTAAAGTATGTACAAAAGATTATTTATTTAAGCTCTAGACCCATAGTCCTATCGAATAATAATATAACAGATTCTGCTATTCGAAGATTAATTTATGATTGTAATGAAGATATAGATGATTTGCTAACACTATGTGAAGCGGATATAACTACAAAAAATCCATTGAGATTTAAAAAATATTTAAATAATTTTAAAGTAGTTAGAGAAAAAATAAAAGTAGTTGAAGAAAGAGATTCTATTAGAAATTTTCAACCCCCTGTTAGTGGAGAAGAAATTATGAATTACTTTAAGATCGGGCCGTCAAAAGAGATTGGGATTATTAAAGAATATATTAAAAATTCGATTTTAGATGGAGAAATTCCAAACAATAAAGAATCGGCAAAGTTATTGATGATTAAAAAGGGTAAAACTCTTGGATTAAAAAACAATATTATTGAATAATTTCATCAAAATATCTAAAATAAGTTTGGTTTTAGTTTACCTAGTAATTTTAGCTGGATCTTTAGTTAGAATGACTGGAAGCGGAATGGGGTGCCCAGATTGGCCAAAATGTTTTGGATACTTCATACCTCCATATGAGGAAAGTGAATTGCTTTTTAAACCCAATTATGATTACAAAGTTAATCAGATGATAATTGTAAATAGTGAAAAGCTGTATACTGCTAATCTAGATTTTAAATCAGGTAAAAATATAGACTTCAACAATTGGAGCTCATATGAAAAACATGACTACGTAACTTATGATCCTGTACACACCTGGATTGAATTCATCAACAGATTAATTGGAGCTGTTGCAGGAATATTTACTATAATAATGTTAATCCTATCCTTGAAATACTGGAAGGTTAAAAAAATTATTCCTTTAATTTCAATACTTATAGTCTTAGGAATGGGTTTTCAAGCATGGCTTGGAAAATTAGTAGTTGATTCAAACTTAGCACCATATAAAATTACCGTACACATGCTCATGGCACTGGTAATAGTGGCTCTAATTATCTATTTAATTTATTATTCAAAAGAAAAAAAAGATTATCAATATGATAAAAAAATAAAATATTTAATACTATTTTCAATTGCCTTAACCTTAATTCAAGTCATTTCAGGAACTCAAGTAAGAGAATTTATTGACGTGCAATATGAACTCTCTAAAAATAAAGAACTATGGCTTCAATCACCTGATTTCTTTTTTTATTTTCATAGAACATTCTCACTGATAGTATTAATTACTAATTCATATTTACTTTATTATGCATATAAAAAGTCATATAATTTAGAAACTATTTCACTGATTAGTTTGGTAATTTTATTAGAAATTTTATTAGGAATTTTAATGTATTACGGGGATTTTCCAATTTTAAGCCAGCCATTACACTTATTTTTGGCAACTATTTTATTCGGTTTTCAATTTTACTGGTCTTTATTTTTTTTAAAAAAAATATAAAATGATTTATAGATTACGTTTAATTCTAGATACAAAAGAAGATGTTTTAAGAGATATAGAAATACAATCTATTAATAGTTTTGAAGATTTACATTATGCAATTATCAGTGCATTTGGTTTTGAAGGAAATGAAATGGCTTCATTTTATTTAAGTGACTCAGAATGGAATCAAGGTGAAGAAATAACCTTTGAAAGTTTTGGACAACAAAAGGTAATGAAAGACAATATTTTAGAAACAATAATTGATGAGAATCAGAAAAATTTTATTTATGTCTACGATTTCTTGAACTTGTGGACTTTTTTTGTTGAATTTATCGAAACCAGTGAAGAAAATAAATCTACGAATTATCCTGAAACAATTTTTTCGGTTGGAAAAATGCCTGACAAAGCTCCAGAAAGATTATTTATTGAAAACAAAAATGATGAATTTGAAGAAGAAGGATTTGAAGAAGAAGACCCTTATCAGTTTTACTAATTAATACTTAGCATTTCATGATTTTCATAATTCCTTAATACATAATTAAAAGAAGCCCTTAGAATTTCACCCATATTTTTAGTTTTATTAAAATTATCATCTTTTGTAAGTTTAAATATTTGATTAGATAGTAATGAAATATTTTCTTTAGAGGAAATATTATCTGAAATCATACAGTTTATTATTTTTTTAGTTCTACTTTCCGAACTTAAAATTCGTTTCGCAATAATAGATCTTTCTTCTGTTTTATATTGATCTAAAGAATGTGAATCAAGTTTATCTTTAATAAGATTCATAATAAATTTATTTTCTTTGAAGAACTGTGGTCTATATACTTTTAAATTACCTTCATAAGATTGTTGATCGAAATCAATTGCTCTAATTTTATAAATCACTTGATCAAAATCGTGAGTTGGTATGATAACATAATTGTAAGAGCGCATATCCCCCAACAGTCTAATCATACATCTTTCGTTAAATTTTACAAATTCTTTGGCAATTTGTGACTTTTCAGAATTATTACATTTTTCAAGATGTTCTTCAAAAAACTCATCTCCAGGAATTCCAGCCACATGTTCTTCAATTAAAGTATCCTTATTAATTAAAAAATTTAAATTATAAGGAGATAATAAATTTTCTAGTTCTAAACCATAAACTCTAGAAGCATCAGCTTTTTTGACATAGAAATAGGTAAAATTATCATTTAATTTATTTCTTATTTTAATTCTAAATGGTTTAGAGTTTCCAAATGTACAATAGTCAATAGCGTCTATATTTAGAAAATCTATATTAGATTCATTACCATCAGAATGCAATAAATTATAAACTTTTTTCAATGATAAATCAATATCCTTTCTTTCATGTTCTGAATAAAATACTCTAACCCAAAGAGTGTCTTTATCGTCTTTATTGAAAACTGAAAATGAACCTGAAAATCTTTTTAAATCTTCATAAAAAATTGGAATTTTTAAATTCCTATTATACTCATTCAAATATTCATTTAGTTTGATGTTAATTGGAAAAAACGGTTTTTTCTTTGACATTAATTTTTCGATCATATTTAAGAAATAATTGAATTTAATAATATAAAAGTAAGAATTATCTATTAGAGAGTTATTATTGTAAATTTGAGTCATATAATTTCAATTGTTTAAACTAGAGTCAGAATATAATCCTACTGGAGATCAACCACAAGCAATTGATCAGCTTGTAGAAGGTTTAAAAGAAAATACTAAGTTCCAAACTCTAAAAGGCGTTACAGGATCTGGAAAGACCTTTACAGTTGCTAATGTTATTGAAAAAATAAATAAGCCAACTCTGGTTCTTGCCCATAATAAAACTTTAGCAGCACAGCTTTACTCAGAATTTAAAGAATACTTCCCTTCCAATTCAGTGGAATATTTCGTTTCTTATTATGACTACTATCAGCCTGAAGCTTATTTACCTGTAAGTGGTACATATATTGAAAAAGATTTGTCTATTAATGAAGAAATTGAAAAGCTTAGATTAAGCACAACTTCATCATTGCTATCTGGCAGAAGAGATGTTATAGTTGTTGCATCTGTGTCTTGTTTATACGGCATAGGAAATCCGGTAGAGTTTAAAAAAAATATAGTAAATATTGAAAAAAATCAAAAAATATCTAGAACAAAATTCTTACACAACTTGGTTCAAAGTCTTTACTCAAGAACAACTACAGAACTAATAAGCGGATCATTTAAAGTATCCGGAGATATTGTTGATATTTATCCAAGCTATGCAGATCATAGTTTTAAGATTCATTTTTTTGGTGATGAAATTGAATTAATTGAGATTTTTGATCCATTAACAAAAAAGACTCTAGAATCTTTAGATAAATTAAATATTTATCCAGCTAATATGTTTGCAACATCTCCAGACGTATTACAAAATGCTATAAATGAAATAAGATTTGATTTAAAAAATCAAATTGAATACTTTAAAGAAGTAGGCAAGTTTCTAGAAGCTAAAAGATTGGAGGAAAGAACTAATTTTGATTTAGAAATGATTCAAGAACTTGGTTATTGTTCTGGAATAGAAAATTATTCAAGATATATAGATAAAAGATCTCCTGGAACAAGACCATTTTGTTTACTAGATTATTTTCCAGATGATTACTTAATGATTGTTGATGAAAGTCACGTTACTTTGTCTCAAGTTCGAGCGATGTATGGAGGAGACAGAAGCAGAAAAGAAAATTTAGTAGAATACGGTTTTAGACTTCCTGCAGCTATGGACAATAGACCTTTGAAATATGATGAATTTGAATTCGTACAAAACCAAGTAATTTATGTAAGTGCGACACCATCTGATTATGAATTAGAAAAAACTGAGGGAATATTCACTGAACAAATAATAAGACCAACTGGAGTGTTAGATCCGGTTATTGAGGTAAGGGAAAGTAAAAACCAAATAGATGATTTAATAAACGAAATACAAATTCGAGTTGAAAAAGACGAAAGGATTCTAGTTACAACTCTTACTAAAAGAATGGCAGAAGAATTAACAAAATATCTAAACAATATTGATGTTCGTTCAAGATATATTCATAGTGATATTGATACTTTAGAAAGAGTAGAGATAATGCAAGGATTAAGAAAAGGATTATTTGATGTATTGGTAGGAGTTAACTTATTACGAGAAGGACTTGATCTTCCTGAAGTATCACTTGTAGCAATTATAGATGCAGACAAAGAAGGTTTTCTAAGAAGCCATAGGTCATTAACTCAAACGATTGGACGAGCAGCGAGAAACATAAATGGAAAAGCTATTTTTTATGGAGATAAAGTAACTAAAAGTATGCAAAAGACTATTGATGAAACAAATTATAGAAGAAAAAAACAAAATGAATTTAACATTAAAAACAACATAACTCCTACTCCATTAAAAACCAAAATTAAAGATGTTTTTGGAAACGATTCTGAAAAGAATAGTTTAGATAAAATAAAAAATAGTAATCAGCTATTAAAGGATAAATCAAAAATGTCAAATGGGGAAAAAACTAAACAATTAAATTCTTTAAGAAAAGATATGGAAATTGCTGCTAAAGCATTAAATTTTATTGAAGCTGCAAGGATTAGAGATATCATAAAAGAATTCAAAAAATAATAAAATAAAGGGAGGGGGATTACGCCCCCCCTTTTATTTATTAATTATTTTTTTACTGAAATAATTTTTTTTGATTGAGTATGAAACTCTTTTATTTTAGGAAAAATAATTTTCAAAATACCATTTCTGTAAAATGATTCAATTTTTGTTAAATCGATTGAAATAGGTAGTTCATAAGACTTACTGAAAGAAGAAAAATTAAATTCTTGTAACATATAATTATCATTTGATATAGAATCGTTTTCTTTTAAACTAACAGATAAAATTCGATTATCAAGTTCTAATTCAAAATCAAGATAGTCTCTTCCTGGAATTGAAAATTCTAAAATAAATTCTTTATCATTTTCGATAACGTTAGTCGCTGGATTATTGATGCTTTTAGTAGGTAATATATCCCAAGTATTTCTAAAGAAATCATCGAATACAAATGGTAAAAAATTAGATTGTTTTTTAATTAAATTCATAGTTTATTATTTTTAAATTAAACAAATATTTATATTCTCACTTAGAACAAAATAAGTGCCATTCAAAAATAAATGACATTATGTCATTAAAACTTAGATAATTGATGACATATTGTCACCTACTTCAATACATCTTGGATTTTATCAGCTGCTTCTTGGAACTCAGTAGCGCTGTAAACCTTAAAATCACAATTGTCTATAATTTTTTTAGCAATCTCAGCATTTGTCCCTTGTAGTCTGACTATAATTGGGACATTTATATCATCAAGATTATTATATGCATCAACAATCCCTTGAGCAACTCTGTCACATCTTACAATTCCTCCAAAAATATTAACTAATATAGCTTTAACATTAGGATCTTTTAATATTAACCTAAAGGCAGTTTCAACACGCTTTGCATCAGCAGTACCTCCAACGTCAAGAAAATTTGCAGGTTCACCACCAGATTGCTTAATTAAATCCATTGTAGCCATAGCTAAACCAGCTCCATTTACCATACAACCTACATTTCCGTCTAAATCGACATAATTTAGACCTACTTCTCGAGCCTCAACTTCGACTGGATTTTCTTCTTTCAAATCCCTCCACTCAGAATAGTCTTTATGTCTAAATAACGCATTATCATCTAAAGTTACTTTAGCATCTACTGCCAATATTTTATTATCTGAAGTTTTTAATACAGGATTAATTTCAAATAAAGATGAGTCAGAGGAAACATAAGATTTATACAAAAGAGAAATAAACTTAACCATTTCTTTAAACGCTTTTCCAGATAAACCTAAATTAAAAGCCACTTTTCTAGCTTGAAAAGGCAACATACCTAAAAGAGGATCTATATCTTCATAAAAAATTAATTCAGGTGTCTTTTCAGCAACAGACTCAATATCAACACCACCTTCTGTTGAATACATAATCATATTTTTACCAGTATTTCTGTTTAACAAAATTGAAACATAAAACTCTTTTGTTTCAGATTCACCAGGATAATAAACATCTTCTGCAATTAAAACTTTTCTAACCAATTTACCTTCATTTGAAGTTTGTGGAGTCACTAAGTTCATGCCTAAAATACTAGAAACTACTTTTTTTAACTCCTTTTGGTTTTTGGCCAATTTAACACCTCCACCTTTACCCCTTCCGCCAGCATGAATTTGAGCTTTTATAACAAACCATTTCGTTCCTGTTTCTTCAATAAGTTTATTAGAAACTTTATCAATTTCATTTAAATCATCTAGGACAACACCCCTCTGAATATTCACCCCGTGTTGAGCTAAAATTTTCTTCCCTTGATATTCATGTAAATTCATAGTTAAGTAATTAATTTTGAACAAATATAATAGAATATGATTAAGAACAAATGATGTAAAATACTTATTAATGTTACAAATAAAACAATTTGTTTTATTATTATAATAAAAACAAATTTTTTATCTAAATATTAAAACTTAGTATAGTTTTGCGAAATGAAAAATTCTACTTTATTAGATATTGCTGAAAAATTTGGAACACCAACATATGTTTATGATGCTTCTAAAATCAAAAGTCAATACCAAAGACTTATAAACTCATTTAAAAAAGTAAAAAACCTAAGGATAAACTATGCGGTAAAGGCTTTATCGAATATTTCAATTTTAAAATACATAAACCACCTTGGAGCAGGAATCGATACAGTTTCAATTCAAGAGGTTATGATTGGTTTAAGAGCGGGATTTAGTCCTGAAAAAATAATATATACACCAAACGGGGTTTCAGTTGAAGAAATTCAAAAAGTCTCAGAAATGGGCGTAAATATAAACATTGATAATCTCAGTGTTTTAGAGCAGTTTGGAGGACTGAACCCTGATATTCCTATTTGCATCAGAATTAACCCGCATGTAATGGCTGGAGGGAATAATAAAATTTCAGTTGGCCACATTGATTCTAAATTCGGAATAAGTATTCATCAAATCCCTTTACTTTTAAGAATTATAAAAAACACAAACATAAAAGTAAATGGAATCCACATGCATACCGGAAGTGATATTCTAGATATAGAAGTATTTATTCATGCATCAGAGATTTTATTTGAAGTAGCATCTAAATTTAAAGATTTGGAATTTATTGATTTTGGCAGTGGCTTTAAAGTACCTTATTCATTGGGTGATAATGAAACTAATATTGAAGAATTAGGAAGAAAATTATCAAAAAGATTTAATGATTTCTGTATTGATTATGGAAAAGAATTAACATTAGCCTTTGAGCCCGGAAAGTTTCTTGTAAGTGAAGCAGGAAGTTTTTTATGCTCTGTAAATTCCATAAAACAAACCACGTCAACCGTTTTTGCACAAGTAGATTCTGGATTTAATCACTTTGTTAGGCCAATGATGTATGGTTCAAATCACGATATTAAAAACATATCTAATCCAAACGACAATGAAAGGTTTTATTCAGTTGTAGGTTATATATGCGAAACAGATACTTTTGCTAGTAACAAAAGAATATCAAAAATAAATGAGGGAGATGTGTTATGCTTTAAAAATGCCGGGGCTTATTGCTTTACAATGGCTAGTAATTACAACTCCAGATATAAACCATCAGAAATACTTTTTTTAAACGAAAAGGCAATTGAAATTAGAAAGAGAGAGAGTATCGAAGATATTTTAAGAAATCAGCTGGAAATCACATTATAAAATCAATCTATAACACCTGAACCTATAAGTTCTTCATTTTTATACCACACTGCAAACTGACCTTTACTAATAGCAGATTGTAAGTTGTCAAAAATCATAAAAACACCACTTTCACCAAAAACTAATTTTGATTCTTGAAGAGGCTGTCGGTATCTAATTCTTGATTCAAATTTATTATTCACGTTTTTATAATCGAAATCAGTTCTTACTTTATGAAAATCTTTATTTTTTATAAACAACACCTTTCTATATAAACCTGGATGATCTTTCCCTTCTCCTACATAAACAACATTATTAATTACATCAGTTTTAATAACAAATAAAGGTTCTTTACTTCCACCAATCGCTAACCCT
The DNA here is from genome assembly GCA_905182765.1 of Cryomorphaceae bacterium BACL29 MAG-121220-bin8. Taxonomy (GTDB): domain Bacteria; phylum Bacteroidota; class Bacteroidia; order Flavobacteriales; family Flavobacteriaceae; genus MAG-121220-bin8. Next base: position 36,468 of record CAJJCV010000044.1, read on the forward strand.
TTTCTTTGTCCTACTGTAAAAAAATGTGCACCATCGTGTTCACCTAACACATCACCATCCTTTAACGAATAATCAAATGGCTTAGCAAGTTTTCTTAAATTTTCAAGTGAATGATTATTATAGTCTGGAGTATCAATATACTGACTGTTGTTATTAGAAATTTTAACAACTATACCTTTTTTTATTTTTAATTTTTGTTGTAAAAACTCAGGAAGTTTAACTTTTCCAACAAAACACAGGCCTTGTGAGTCTTTTTTTTCAGCAGTTACTAGGTCTTGTTCTTTAGCAATTAATCTAACTTCTTTTTTATCTAATTCTCCAACAGGGAACATCACCTTGGAAAGTTGTTTTTGAGATAATTGACATAAAAAATACGATTGATCTTTATTTAAATCTTTACCGCTTAAAAGTTTAAATTGGTTGTTTTCTGAGACTACTCTACAATAATGACCAGTTGCAACATAATCAGCTCCAAGATTTTTTGCTATTTCTAAAAAAACATCAAATTTAATTTCCCTATTACACAAAACATCAGGATTAGGTGTATTGCCAATTTTATATTCATTGAACATATAATCAATAATTCTTTCCTGATACTCTTTACTTAAGTCAATTGTTTGAAAAGGGATTGATAATTTCTCTGCAACAATCATTGCATCATAACTGTCTTCTACCCAAGGGCATTCATTTGAAATAGTAACAGTATCATCGTGCCAATTTTTCATAAAAATTCCAACAACATCATAGCCTTGCTTTACAAGCAAACATGCAGCTACGCTTGAGTCGACTCCTCCCGAAAGAGCTACAACTACCCTAGTATTCTTATTAGACATTGAAAAATTTTCTATTTCTTACCTTGAAGTTTTTTTTGCTTATCTGCTTCTTCCATCATTTCTTGCATTTTTCTTTGAAACCTATTTTGTTTAGTTGGTTTTTTCTTATTCTCTTGAACTTGTAATCTTATTTTATCCTCGTCAATAATAAAATACTTAATGGAAAGCATAATTAAAATGGTAAGAACATTGGAGATAAAATAATATAAACTAAATGCACTAGCATAATTATTAAAGAAAAATAGCATCATAACAGGCATCAGATACATTATGATTTTCATATTTGGCATTCCAGGCTGAGATGTTTGCATTTGAGCACCAGAGGACATCTTAGTGTAGAAAAATATAGCAATCGAAGCTAGAATAGGAAGAAGACTAATATGATCTCCATAAAAAGGAATACTAAAAGGAAGTTCTGCAATCGTATCGTAAGACGAAAGATCTTCTGCCCATAGAAACGATTTTCCTCTTAACTGAAAAGCTATTGGGAAAAAACAAAATAAGGCATAAAAAACAGGTAACTGAAGTAAAGCAGGAATACAACCTAATAAAGGATTAGCACCAGCTTTATTATATAACTTCATAGTTTCCTGTTGTTTCTTTACTGCATCGTTTTTAAACTTTTCGTTTAGTTCTTCGATTTCAGGCTTTATAACTTTCATTCTAGCTTGAGAAACATAGGTTTTGTATGTTACTGGTGACATAACCAGACGGGTAGCTATAGTCATTAAAATAACAGCAAGTCCAGCAGAAAAATATTTAATTAAAAATCCGAAAAACGGAAAATAAATAAACCTATTTATCATACCAAAAATCCCCCATCCAAAATAAATAGAATCATAAATTTTATTTTCATATTTATTCAAAATATCATAATCATTTGGACCAAAATACCATTTCATTTGGTTATTAATTTCAGAACCAGAAAGGTTTAAAGGTATTATAGAAGAATAGTTTTTTGTATATATTGCCTCTTTACTTTCATCCTCAAAAAGTTTTTTTGATTCAAACTGAACTTTATCAACTGGTGAATCAAGAACTAAAATAGAATTAAAAAAATGTTGACCATATGAAATCCAAGAAATAGAGTCTTCACTATCATCATCGTCAGAATAAGAACTCAAATAATCTGTTTCATCTCCATCATATTGATACATAAGCTGACTGTATCTATTTTCATAATCAATACTTTTTGCCTGTCTAAAAGCGTCTAAACTCCAATTTAAATTTACCTTTGATTCAGAACTAATTAAAGAGGAAATCCCAAAGGACTTTACGCTAAAGTCAATCATATAACCTGATTTAGGTATTTTATATTCAAAAGAGATTGATTGACCTTCCGATATAATTAATGACATTTTAAGGATATTCACTTTACCTTTTTTTTCTGTTTCGTAAACAAAATTATAATCAGAAGTATTTAATTTATTTCCGTTTTTAAGATCAAAACCTAAACTAATATTTTGGTTGTTATTTTTTATCAAAAATAAGTCATCACCTTTGTAATCTACATAACCCTTTAACTGAAGCTCAGTCAACGAGCCTCCTTTAGTATTGAATTTAAAAACTACATCGTCATTTTCAATAATTATTTCTTCACTATCTAAATCAGATCCGATAACAGCATTATCATTACTAGCGTTGAAGCTGACAATTTCAGTTATATCTTTTACGGGATTTTTATTTTCGTCTTGATTCTGGATTTGCGAAATTGTTTCGTTTTCTTCAAGTGCATCTTGTTCAAGCTCAGGGATAGTTACATTAAACCACCAAAAAATAGCTGCAATCAAGAATAAAAATCCTATTATTTGATAAATATCTATTTTATTTTCTTCCATTTTGATCTTTAGTATTATTGTACGTTAAACAAGCTTTGACAAATGACACAAATAATGGATGTGGTGTTTCAACAGTACTTTTATATTCTGGATGAAATTGAACTCCAATAAACCAATTATTAGCTGGAAGTTCAATTATCTCAACTAATCCTGTTTCAGAATTTATTCCACTAGTTTTTAAACCTGCATTATTTAAATTCTCTAAATAATCATTATTGAGCTCCCACCTGTGTCTATGTCTTTCAGTTATAGATTTAGATTTATATATATCATAAACCCTTGATCCTTCATCCAAATCACATGTCCAAGATCCTAACCTCATTGTTCCACCCTTATTGACAATATTTTTTTGATCTTTCATCAGACTTATAACAGGATGTGAAGTTTTTTCATCCATTTCAGTAGAGTTAGAACCTTTAAGGTTTAAAACATTTCTAGAGTATTCTATAACTGCCATCTGCATTCCTAAACATATTCCAAAAAAAGGAATATTATTTTCTCTTACATATTTAATAGACTTGATTTTACCTTCAATTCCTCTAGATCCAAATCCAGGAGCAACAATTACACCATCGAGATTTGAAATTTGTTTTTTAATTTGATCATCATCAATAAACTCAGAGTGTATCGAATGAATAATAACTTTTGTTTCATTTACTGAACCAGCGTGGACTAACGACTCTAAAATAGATTTATAAGAATCCTGTAACTCAACATATTTTCCAATTAAACCAACATTAACTGTGTTTTTAGGGAATTTCAATCTGTTTACAAATTCCGTCCAATTAGACATGTTAGTTGAACTAAAATTAGAAATATCAAGTTTTCTTAAAACAACTGTATCTAATTTTTCTTGTTCCATCATTAAAGGAACGTCGTAAATTGTTGAAGCGTCTTTAGATTGAATTACTGAATCTACATCAACATTACAAAAAAGTGCCAATTTGTTTTTAATTTCTTTAGAAATATCGTGTTCAGTTCTACAGACTAGTATATCTGCATTGATTCCACTTTCCATTAATGTTTTTACAGAATGTTGGGTAGGCTTTGTTTTGAGTTCTTTCGCAGCAGATAAATAAGGGATTAATGTCAAGTGAATAACAAGACTGTTTGCATTACCTAATTCCCATCTTAATTGTCTAACGGACTCTATGTAAGGTAAAGACTCAATATCACCAACTGTTCCACCAATTTCCGTTATTATAATATCAAAATCATTAGTTTCACTAAGTAACTTTATTCTTCGTTTAATTTCGTTTGTAATATGTGGAATAACTTGAACGGTTTTACCTAAAAAATCACCTCTTCTTTCTTTTTGAATAACTGTTTGATATATTTTTCCTGTTGTTACATTATTAGCCTGAGATGTTTCAACATTTAAAAACCTTTCATAATGACCTAAATCTAAATCTGTTTCCGCACCATCAGAAGTAACGTAACATTCTCCATGTTCATAAGGATTAAGGGTTCCAGGATCTACATTAATATAAGGATCTAGCTTTTGGATAGTTACACTTAAACCTCGAGACTGTAATAACTTAGCTAAAGATGCCGAAATAATTCCTTTTCCTAATGAAGATGTAACACCTCCTGTGACAAATATATATTTGGTTTTGGACATTAATATATTTTAAGGGATCAAAAATACAAAAAGAAAGTGACTCTATTTTAAATTTAAAAAACGAATAAATTTTATTTTTCTGATAAGATTTCATGAACTTCCAATTTATCATGCTTAATAAGTAGAATCGATTCATTAACGTATCCTTCTCCTTTATTTTTATAATTAAATCTATTTTGATAGTATTTTGTTTCGCCTATATCTATTGATTTGACTAACCTCCTTCTATGTGCTGTTCGTAAAATTAAATCAAGAGTAATTTCATAACCTCTTAGAGTTATTTTATTTGGAAGTTTTCCGAAATTTTCAATAAACAACTTATTCAATTCGCTTAATTCATCCCCATACTTAGGAAAAAAATATGACGGATAAGTAAATTTTAAATTTCCTAAATGCTCATATGAAATGTTTTCGTTTTCATAAGTTTCAGATCTGTAAGTAGATAGAAGATTAATACTTCTTTCTTTTGAAATTTGAGAATTTAAAAGAGAGGAAACGCTAGTTATCACATTTAGATTTTGAGATTCTAAAAAAACTAAATTATTCTTTTGTTCTACAAGAAGTGAATCCGTAATTTCAGGATCAACTAGACCCATAGTTAAATCTGTATCTATAAGTTCAGCATATGGAAAACGTTTCAAAAGTTCATCTTTCACTTTTTTAGTAGAACTGTTATATATTATCATAACACAAGGATCTGGATCTTTAGTAATTAAACTGTCTACATGGATAAACATTAACTCTCTTTGAGATTGTACACTTGGAATAGACTGAAATACATTATTGTTTATTTCAATTTTTTTCGAGGTCAAAGGAGAAACAATAGGTACTTTTGAACTTTTCAAGTTAAATGAAAGTCTATTAATATTTCTAGGAATAAATGGTCCTAAAATAAAATCGTAACTATTAATAATTTTATTCTTAGATATTTTATCTATTTCTTCAATACTATTCTTATTGTCATATGTGTCAAGATGAATTTTAATTCCTGATTTTTTAGCAGTTTTAAGCGCCATAAGAGTTCCACTATAAAAATCAAGTGATAAAGTTGATAGATTCAACTTCTCTAAATATTCTTTACTATTTTCAATGGAATCAATTTCAATTTTGTTCAAATTAAAAGGAGCTATAAAACCAAAATTAATTGATTTTTTTTTGGGAATACTGTCGAATATATTTTGGTTTTTTTTAGTTGATAATACCTCTTTTTTTACAACTTCAGTTGTTGACTCTTTCATTACAACAGTTGTTATAAATGGTATTTTTAATACCATTTTTTTAGATATTTTATTTCCTTTGATTACAGGGTTATATTTTTTAATTAAATCAATTGGAACATTATATAAATTAGAAATAGTGTATAAAGTTTGCTTTCTTTTAACCTTATGTTCTATAAATTCAACATTAAAGTTAGATTCAGAATTTTGGTTTGAATCTTGAGAAAACCCCAACATAGAAACCATAAAAAAAAGAACAAAAAACTTGATAATTTTCATTATTCCCATTCAATTGTTGCAGGTGGCTTAGAACTGATATCATAAACAACTCGATTTACACCCTTTACATTATTAATAATCTTATTGGATACTTCTTGTAAAAATTCATAAGGAAGATTAACCCAATCAGCTGTCATTCCATCTGTTGACTCTACAGCTCTTAAAGCAACACACTGCTCATAAGTCCTTTCATCTCCCATAACACCTACACTTTTAACAGGCAATAGAATTGCACCTGCTTGCCATACTTTATCATACAAATCGTTCTCTAATAAAGCAGAAATAAATATATAATCAACCTCTTGAAGAATTCTTACTTTTTCGTTTGTAATATCTCCTAATATTCTAATTGCTAGTCCAGGTCCAGGAAAAGGATGTCTTTTTAAAAGTTTGTTTTCAATTCCTAAACTTTTACCTACTCTTCTCACCTCATCTTTAAAAAGCATCTTTAGAGGTTCAACTACAGAAAGTTTCATAAAGTCTGGAAGTCCTCCAACATTATGATGCGATTTAATTGTTGCTGAGGGTCCCTTTACAGAAATTGATTCAATAACATCAGGGTATATAGTGCCTTGAGCTAACCATTTTGCTCCATCAATAAGTTTAGATTCTTCATCGAAAACATCAATAAAAGCTTTACCAATAATTTTTCTCTTTTTTTCAGGGTCACTAACTCCTGATAACTTATCTATAAAATACTTTGAAGCATCTACTCCTTTAACATTTAATCCCATGCCTTTGTACTGGTCTAAAACATCATTAAACTCGTTCTTCCTAAGCAATCCATTGTTAACAAAAATGCAATGAAGATTTTCTTTAATAGCCTTATGAATTAAAACAGCTGCAACAGTAGAGTCAACACCTCCCGAGAGACCAAGAATCACTTTATCATCTCCAATTTTTTCTTTTATCTCAGATATAGTTTTTTCAGAAAAAACATCTGGAGTCCAATTAGGATTTACTTTGGCTATACTAATTAGAAAGTTTTCTAAAATAAGCTTTCCATCTTTTGAATGATAAACTTCAGGATGAAACTGAATAGCGTAAAGATTCTCTTCTTCAATAGAATAAGCAGCATTTTTAACATCATGAGTACTTGCAATACATTTAGAATTTAAAGGAAGGGTTTCAATAGTATCACTATGACTCATCCAAACTTGAGATCCAACATCAACTTTATAAAATAATTTATTATTTGTATCAATACTTGTTAATTTAGCTCTACCGTATTCACGTTTGTTAGAGGGAATAACTTTACCTCCAAAAAAATGAGCAATATATTGAGCTCCATAACAAACACCTAAAAGTGGTTTTTTACCCTTGATTTTAGAAAGATCAATGTGCAAAGCATCATCAGATCTAACTGAAAATGGTGAGCCTGATAAAATTACAGCCTTAAAAGAGTCTAAATCAACATTTAAATTATTATAAGGATGTATTTCACAATAAACAAATAACTCTCTGACTCTTCTAGCAATTAGTTGAGTGTATTGTGATCCAAAATCAATTATCAGTACTTTATCTTCCATATTCAAAATTACTACTAAAACACAAAAAAATTCAATAGAAATTAATTAAAATTCCAGAATTAAAAAATCCTTGTTAAACGGATCTAAATTATCAGTTAAAATTTTTATAAAATCCAATTCACTTTTGTTAAAAAAGGTAGAAAAATTAACTTGTCTTTCTTGAAAAGAATCATTTGGAAATAATTCATTTTTTAACGTAATCAATCTTGATAAGCTATCTTCATGCACCCTCTTCTCGGCTCTAATTAAACGTTTTTCAAGATTTTCAATCCCATTGATCTGTTTCTTTTCTTGAGCCTTAACAGCTCCTGAAAACGATTTATCTGTTAATTTTATCAACTCATTAAGTTGTAAGAAATTTTCTTTAATTGCATTTTTTTGAACTGATAAATCAATATTTATTTTAGAGTTTTTTCTTAAATAAAGTTGTTTTAAATTATTTGACTTATCAAATAAATTACTGATAGAAATTTTAAATTTTTTACATTTTTCAATTTGTTTTTTAGAAACAAGTAAAACAGATGATCTTACTGACAAAATAGGAAAAGTTATTTTTTTAAGATTAAAATATTCTTTTAACTGAAGCCAGTAGGCTATTTCACTCCCTCCCCCTACATATGCTAGATTTGGTAAAATAAATTCTTGGTAAACTGGCCTTAATAATGCATTAGGAGAAAACCTCTCAGGATGATCTTTAACCTCTCTTATAATTTCACTTTGCGTAAAAGAAATATCAGTTTCTAAAACACTAAACACTTCACCTCTCTGCTCTATTCTAGCTCTTAAATTATCTTTTATATAGAATAGATTAATTTCTCTTGAATTGACTTGAGGTTTATAAGAATTATCAAGAATTTCATTTAATGCATTGTTAGTATTTAATACATTATTATTTAAGTTTTTATTTATTAATTCATCTATAATAATTTCAGAAAAAAGTGTTTTTAAATACTTATTGTCTGGTTCTAAAATTAATAATCCATATTTTCCAAATAAACTATGAACAAGATTTAAAGTAGCAGAAGATAAATTTTTATATTTCAAATAAGATAATTCAAAAAGAGATATTAATTCCTGTTGATCTGGTAAATTAAAATTCTTTTTCATTTGGCTTAAAACATCTTCCAATCCTTCTGTTTTCAGTCTTCCTATAGGTCCTTCAGGATTTAAATCCCAGTTAAATTTTTTTGTATTGTAATTAAAAAAATTTATTTCTTCAAAATCATGATCTTCAGAAGCCATCCAAAACACTGGTATAAAATTAAAATATGGATAGGTTTTTTTTAATTTTTTACAAATAATTATTGTGTCAATAATTTTATAAAAAAAATATAATGGACCAGTAAATAGGTTTAATTGATGACCAGTTGTTACAGTAAAAGTGTTTTTTAATTTTAAATCCTCTATTTGTTTATTCTGTATAGATTTATCAGAAACTAATTCGTATTGCTTTTTGAGCTGATTACTTAATACTATTCTAAAATCATTATTATATTGATTTATCTTTTCATCAAATTGACTTTTATAATTATCTATGTTGTTAGATCTATTATAAAAAGGATTTAATTTTTTTTCTTCATTTATATAATCAAGTGTAATCTTGGGTAAATGATTTGATATGTTAGAATCGATATAAGACAAATCTTTTTTAATAAATATACATTATATCATTAAGATATTGGTGCTCCATATAAATCAAACTCTGTTGAACTAGAAATTTTCAAATTAGTAAAATCCCCAATTTTTAAATAATATTCGCTTGCATTTACTAATACTTCATTATCAACATCAGGTGAATCGTGTTCAGTTCGTCCGACATAGAAAGCTCCTTCTTTTCTGTCAATAACACATTTGTAAGTTTTACCGATTTTCTTTTGATTAATTTCAAAAGATATTTGAGATTGAATATCCATGATTTCATTCATACGATTAACTTTTATATCTTCAGGCACATCATCAACTAAATTGTAAGCATGTGTATTTTCTTCATGACTGTAAGTAAAACATCCTAATCGATCAAATCTAGTTTCAGAAACCCATTGTTTTAATTCATCAAATTCCTTCTCAGTTTCACCAGGGTAACCAACTATTAAAGTTGTTCTAATTGCAATAAGAGGATTTTTAAGTCTAATTTCTTTAATTAAATCAATAATATTTTCTTTTTTTGACCCTCTTCTCATTGATTTCAGGATTTTAGTTGAAATATGTTGTAAAGGAATATCAATATAATTACAAACTTTTGGTTCATTTTTTATTACCTCCAATACATCAACTGGAAATCCATTTGGAAAAGCATAATGAAGTCTAATCCATTCAATTCCATTTACTTTTACTAATTCTTTAAGCAAAGAAGATAATTCTCTTTTTTTATAAAGATCAAGCCCATAGTATGTCAAATCTTGTGCAATCAAAATCAATTCTTTTACTCCGTTCGCTGCTAGTTTTGATGCTTCAATTACGATATCTTCAATTGTCTTAGATTTATGCTTTCCTCTCATTAGTGGAATTGCGCAAAAAGAACAAGGTCTATCACAACCTTCAGATATTTTTAAATATGCATAATTTTTTGGAGTTGTTGTTAATCTTTCACCAACTAACTCATGTTTATAATCAGCCTTTAAAGCTTTTAATAATTTAGGCAAGTCAGTTGTGCCAAAATATTCATCAACGTTAGGGATTTCTTTTTTTAGGTCAGGCATATATCTTTCACTTAAACATCCTGTAACGAATAATTTATCAATTAAACCATTTTGTTTTTTTGATGAATAATCTAAAATTGTGTCTATAGATTCTTGTTTTGCATTATCGATAAAGCCACAAGTATTTATAACGACTATATTTCCCTCTTGCTCATGTACTACATCTTTGTTATTAGCCTTTAGCTGACCCATTAAAACTTCAGAGTCGTATATGTTCTTAGAACACCCTAGGGTTACAACATTAATTCTGTTCTTATTTGAATATTTTGTTCTCAATATTTAGTATTTATGATTTTTTAAAAAAAGAGTCTACAAATTCTTTTTTATCAAAAATTTGTAAATCTTCTACATCCTCTCCAATTCCAATGAATTTAATTGGAATGTTAAATTGATCGGAAATTCCTAAAACTACACCACCTTTTGCTGTACCATCTAATTTAGTGACAGCTAAGGAAGTAATTTCCGTAACATTAGTAAATTGTTTTGCTTGTTCAAAAGCATTTTGACCAGTAGAACCATCTATAACTAGCAAAACTTCATGAGGAGCATTTATATTTTTTTTCTGTAAAACTCTCTTGATTTTAGAAAGCTCGTTCATTAAATTAGCTTTATTATGCAACCTTCCCGCTGTATCGATTAGTACAATATCTATATTTTTCTTTATTGCTGATTCTAATGTGTCGAACGCTACAGAAGCAGGATCGCTACCCATTTTTTGCTTTATTAATTCAACACCTACTCTATCTGACCAAACCTGTAATTGATCAATAGCAGCTGCTCTAAAAGTATCAGCAGCTCCGACCATGACTTTTAATCCAATAGATTTATAATAATTAGCCATTTTACCAATAGAAGTAGTTTTACCAACACCATTAACTCCAACAACTAAAATAACATGGGGTTTCTCTCTATTTATGGAAAGGAAATTATTTTGCTCTGAATCACAAATGATTTTTATAATCTCCTCCTTAAGTATTAAATCTAATTCGTCAGAGTTAAGAAATTTATCATTAGCTACTCTCTTCTCAATTTGATCAATTATCTTTAAAGTTGTTTTTACTCCTACATCAGAACTTATTAAAATTTCCTCTAAATCATCTAAAACCTGATCATCTACTTTACTTTTACCTACGATTGCTTTAGAAATCTTATTAAAAAAAGATTCATTACTTTTTTTTAAACCCTTGTCTAAAGATTCTTTTTTTTCTTTTGTGAAGAGCTTTTTAAAAAAATTCATGTTCTTAAAGTTATGTCAAAGATATTAAAACAAAAAAAGCCACTAATAAGTGACTTTACAATCTAACTAAAAAAATGATTATTTAGATAACCAATCATTAACTAATTCAGGAGACATAATTGATTCAACATATGTATACGCACCTGTTTTAGGGCTTTTAACCATCTTGATAGCTTTCGATAATCTTTTTGAAGAAGTTTGAAGTGATGCAACAGTTTTTTTTGCCATTTTCTAATTATTTAATTTCTTTGTGGATTGTATTTTTTTTCAAAATAGGATTGAATTTTTTAATTTCTAACCTATCTGGTGTATTTTTTTTGTTTTTAGTTGTTATGTATCTTGATGTACCTGGAAGACCAGAATTTTTATGTTCTGTACATTCTAAAATCACTTGTACTCTATTTCCTCTCTTAGCCATAATAATATAATTAAGCTCTATTAATTTTTGATTCCTTTAAAACAGCAGAAATACCTTTTTTGTTTATAGTTTTCAAGACAGATGTAGAAATCTTTAGAGTAATCCACTTGCCTTCTTCGGGGATAAAAAATTTCTTTTTTATCAAATTAGGCTCAAATCTCCTTTTGGTCTTATTCATTGCTTTGGAAACATTGTTTCCTACCATAACTTTTTTACCAGAAATTTCACAAACTTTAGACATAACTATGTTATTTTTTAAACAGGGTGCAAATTAACAACAATTTTCTTCTTTTCCCAAATTTTTTATTACTCGTTTAATAATTCATTAAACAAAAGTTCTAAAGCTTTATTTACAGATTTTTTAATATTTTTTTCTCTATTATTTCCGAAATTAAATTGATAAGACTTAATTTCATTTGGAGTAGCAATTGATATATATATCAAACCTATATCTTTTTTTGAATCACCTTTGGAGGGGCCAGCATTTCCAGTTGTAGAAATTGCATAATCAGAATGCAATAATTTCTTGACATTATGAGCCATTTCATTAGCCGCTTGAGAACTCACAACAGAATAATTATTAATCATTTTTTCATCAAGTTCTAGCAAATTCTTTTTAACTGAAGTATTATAAGCTACAACTGAGCCTTTAAAATACATAGAAGCACCTGGAACTGATGAAATTCTTGAAGATATTAATCCTCCTGTAAAACTTTCAGCAGTTGACAATGTTTTGTTTGATTTAGTCAAAAATTTTCCTATTTCTGATTCGATTGAATTTACTGATTCAAAACCAATTATGATTTTTCCTAAAATATTATAGAGCTCTGAAATATAAACATCTAATTGATTCTCAAGTTTTTTTCTGTTATCGCCTTTACATGAAATTCTGAGTCTTACTCTGCCTAAATTAGGTAAATAAGCTAACTTAAAATTTTTAGCTAAATTATCTTCAAAACCCTCAAGTTGTTTGGCAATAGTGCTTTCTCCAACTCCATATGTAATTAAAGTTTTTTTTAAAATTACAGGACACTTGAATTCTTTATTCAGCAAAGGGACTACAGAAGAAGTAATCATTGATTTCATTTCGTAAGGCACACCTGGCAATGAAATAAATAAAGTTTTACCTTTTGTTAGAGCCATTCCTGCAGCTGTTCCAAATATATTTTCTATAAGTTTTGCTTGAGATGGAACTAAAGCTTGAGCTCTATTCAAATCATTAATAGGATTATTAACGAATTTTTTAAATAGGCTTTCGATATGTAATAATAAATCTTCATTATGTACTAATTTATCATTAAAAAACTTACAGAAAACTTCCTTAGTAATATCATCATTAGTTGGTCCTAAGCCACCAGTAGTTATAACAATGTCAAATTTATTTAATGAATTATCTAGTGCATTTAAAATAGATTCTTTTTCATCACTAATTGAAAGAATTTCTTTTACCTCAACTCCAATATTAATTAATTGTTTAGAAATAAATGTAGAATTTGTATCTACTATTTGACCTATTAATATCTCATCTCCAATAGTAATAATTTTGGCGCTAATCATTACTTAATATTAACTTTAAAAACATTTCTTTTTTCTATAAAACCTTCAAATAAATCGTTTTCACAAACGCTATTGACTCCAGATGGAGTTCCAGTAAAAATCACATCACCTATTTTTAAAGTAAAGAATTTAGATATTTCTGAAATAAGCTCATCGAAACCCCAAAGCATGTAAGATGTATTACCAACCTGAGCATCACTACCATTTTTTTTTAGTATAAAATTCAAATCATTAACATCTTTAAACTCATTCTTATCGATCCAATCTCCTATTAAAGCTGAACCGTCAAATGCTTTAGATTTTTCCCAAGGCAAACCATTTATTTTAAGTTCGTTCTGAATATCTCTTGCGGTAAAATCAATTCCTAAACTAATTTTATCATAATATTTATGAGCAAACTTTTTATCAATTGATTTACCAAGCTTACATATTTTTAAAATAACCTCAGTTTCATAATGAACATCATTTGTAAAATCAGGAATAAAAAAAGGTTGATTTTTTAAAATAATTGAACTATCTGGCTTTATGAATATTACAGGTGAAGTAGGCTTTTCATTATTAAGCTCCTCAATGTGTTTTCGATAATTTCTTCCAATACAAATTATTTTCATATTACAATTTATTATTAAGCTTACTGAGCCTTAACTTGGTCAATATTTTCTTTGTATACATTGGGAAATCGGCATTTAGCAACCATCCAAAATAACCTGGTTCGTTTTCGATGATAAAATCTACAGATTTTCCTTTATGTTTTCCAAATGAAAAACAAGGAATATTATTCTGGTCATATATAATAAATCCTGCTAAGTCTACTGATTTATTACGACTTGAAAAATCTGATAAAAAATCAACATTGTTCTCAAGATCATTGTAAAGTTTAATTTGAGCCTCAAGAACTTCAAATGTTGCTTGAGTATCTGCTTTAGAAGAATGAGCATCTATCAATTCTTTTTGACAATAAAACTTGTAAGCTGCTCCCAATGTTCTTTTTTCCATTTTATGAAAAATATTCTGAACATCAATACATTTTATATTATCTAAATTGAAATCCATATCAAATCTCAAAAACTCTTCAGCTAATAACGGGATATCAAACTTATTAGAATTAAATCCAGCCAAATCACAATTATGAATCATTTCCTTAATCTGAGGACCAATTAACTTAAAAGTCGGCTCATTAACAACCATTTCATTAGTTATTCCATGTATATTAGAAACTTCTTTAGATATATTAATTTGAGGATTAACTAACCAAGTTCTTGATTCTTTATTCCCATTTTGAAAAATTTTTAAAACAGAAACTTCAACGATTCTATCTTTTGAAATATTTATGCCTGTTGTTTCCAAATCAAAAAAACAAATAGGTTTAGAGAGGTTTAAATTCATGTATTAAAATTAAATTGAAAATGTATTATCCCATCCTTCAATAAGCTCTTTTATTCTTTTTATAAACATTCCACCCTTTGCACCATTTACAATACGATGATCAAAACTGTGAGATAAAATGATTTTGTACCTAATTCCAATAAAATCTCCTTTATCTGTTTCAATTACAGATGGTTTTTTATTAATTGCTCCAAAGGCCAAAATACCTACTTGCGGTTGGTTAATAATTGGTGTTCCCATAAGCGTGTCAAAAACTCCGACATTACTAATAGTGTAAGTTCCGTCTTTAACTTCATCAGGTTCAAGATTACCGTTTCTAGCGCGTTTTGCTAAATCATTAACTTTTTTTACTAAACCTAAAAGACTAAACTGATCAGCATTTTTAATCACAGGAACTATTAGATTTCCGTCACTTAAAGCAGTAGCCATACCAATATTAATTGATTTCTTTTTTATAATATTATAATTATCAAGACTTATATTGAGCATTGGAAATTCTCTTAAAACTTGGGCAACAATTTGAATAAAAATTGGAGTAAAAGTTATTTTTTCGTTTTCTCTATCAAAAAATGTGTTTTTATTTTTTTCTCTCCAGTTCCATAAATTAGTTATATCAGCTTCAATAAAAGCTTGAACATGAGCAGATTTTTCTTTACTTGAAATCATATGATCAGAAATAAGCTTTTCCATTCTACTCATTTCTACGATTTCATCTGACAACTCGTTACTTAAAATATTTTCAGAGATTTTTTCTGTAGTCTTAGAATTCGAAATATAATTTAAAAGATCATTTTTGGTAATTCTGCTGTTTTTACCAGAACCTTTTATGTTATCAAGTTCATTAATTGAAATACCTTCTTGTTTAGAAATGTTTTTAACAAGAGGAGAATAAATTCTAGATGATTCATTCGATATGTTTTTTTGTATTAGGCTATCACCTTTTTTAATAAAATCTATTGGCCCAGAATCAATCTTTTTAAGATTATCTAACTTTTTCAAAGGCTCCACTTTTTTAAGATTTGAATCTACTGAATCCGTTTCAATTATAGCTATTGGATCACCAACTTTTACAACATCATTAACATTACATAATTTTTTAATCAAGATTCCAGAAAATTCGCTAGGAACCTCAGAATCTACTTTGTCAGTAGCTATTTCAACTATTAGATCATCTTCATTGATTTTATCACCTTCATTTTTTAACCAACCTGTAATAGTAGCTTCATCTACACTTTCTCCCATTCGAGGCAAAACGATCTCTATCTTATTTGACATATGTGAAAATTGTAATACTACAAAAATATCAAATTATAATTTGATAAATTAATTCTTTCAAAAAATGTTTAAAACATTAGTTTTTTATTGAACTTTCAAAAGGAATTCTTTTAATAATACTTCTTCCTAACGTTACTTCATCAGTATATTCCAGTTCATTACCAACAGAAACTCCTCTTGCAATAGTTGTTACCTTTAATTCTAAATCTTGAATTTGTTTAAAAATATAAAAATTAGTAGTATCTCCTTCCATTGTTGCACTCAATGCAAAAATAAGTTCAGAAATGTTTTCAAATTTAATTTTATCAATTAGAGAAGATATATTTAACTGATTTGGACCTATTCCTTCAATCGGAGATATTTTTCCGCCCAAAACATGATAAACTCCACTAAATTGACCCGTACTTTCAATTGCCATAACATCTCTAATATCTTCAACAACACAAATGATAGATTTATCTCTTTTGATATTTGAACAAATTTCACATATTTCTAAATCAGAAATATTATGACAATTTTTACATAAAACAACTCCATCAACTAACTCAATTAGTGATTTAGATAAATGAATAGTCTGTGAATTAGGTTGATTCAATAAAAACAAGACCAATCTTAAAGCAGTTCTTTTACCAATCCCAGGCAACTTAGACATTTCATTAACTGCATTTTCTAGTAATTTTGAAGAAAAATTCATTCTATAAATATACTACTACATTTAATAAGAACCATAAATTAGTATATTTGAATAAGAACATTTAAAATGCAATCATCAATTATTATTTTAGTTATAATTCTCTATTTCTTTGGACTTTTTGTTATCTCAAGTTTAACAACTGGAAACAATGATAACACTACATTTTTTTCAGCAAATAAAGAGTCTCCATGGTACTTAGTAGCGTTTGGAATGGTTGGGGCCTCATTATCTGGAATAACCTTCATTTCAGTGCCCGGAGATGTTGGTTCAACTCAATTTACATATTTTCAAGTGGTTTTAGGATACCTGTTTGGTTATTTTGTAGTAGCACTTTTATTATTACCTATTTATTACAAATTAAATTTAACGTCTATATACGAATATTTAAAAGTTAGATTTGGAACTATAAGCCATAAAACTGGTGCTTTTTTCTTTTTTGTTTCAAGAATTACTGGAGCATCTTTTAGATTATATTTAGTTGCCATAGTGTTACAACAATTTGTTTTCAATGAATTAAATATTCCTTTTGAAATTACAGTTGTTATTTCAGTTTCACTAATCTGGATTTATACATTTAGAGGAGGAATTAAAACAATAGTTTGGACAGATACTCTTCAAACTACATTTATGCTAATATCAGTTTTGCTTTCTATTTATTTAATTAGTAAAAGTTTAGACTGGTCCTTTACAGATTTTATTAATTCAGATGAGTTAAAATCGTATTCAAAAGTTTTCGTAACTGAAAGTTTACTAGAAAAAAATCATTTTTATAAATCTTTTATTGGGGGGATGTTTATAACAATATGCATGACAGGTCTTGATCAAGATATGATGCAAAAAAACCTAACATGTAAATCCTTAAAAGATGCGCAAAAAAACATGATAATATTTAGTATTGTTTTGGTTATTGTAACTTTTTTGTTTTTATTATTAGGCGCATTATTATTTATTTATTCTTCAAGATTTAATATTATAATTCCTGAACTTAACGGCTCTGTAAATACTGATTTACTATTTCCTGAAATTGCACTAAATAGTGGATTAGGCAACTTAATTGGAATAACATTTTTACTAGGTTTAATTGCCGCTGCTTATAGTAGTGCCGATAGCGCTTTAACTTCGCTTACAACTTCGTACTGTGTTGATTTTATTGATTTAAAAAATAAAAGCATAGAATATCAAATTAAAGTTAGAAAAAGGACCCATATAGTTATGAGTTTTGTCCTAATTATAGTAATTATTATTTTCAAAAATTATTTAACCACAAGTGTGTTAGATGGTTTATTAATTTTAGCAGGTTATACATATGGTCCGTTATTAGGTTTATTTGCTTTTGGAATTTTTACAAATTATAAAATTCATGATAAATACGTTTGGATTGTTACATCTCTATCTGTTTTAATAATGATTTTTATTGGAAACTTAGACCCCTCTTATTTAGGCGGGTATAAGATAGGATACGAACTACTTCCTCTAAATGGACTACTAACTTTTATTGGCTTAATATTGATTCGTAGAAAGTAATACTAAAGTACAAGCTTCAATATAATCGATAGATTCATTTTTTAATAATAAATAAAACTCTTCGTTTTCAGTTCCGGGGTTAAAAATCACTCTTTTAGGGTTTAAAGAGATAATATAATCATAATAATCTCTTTGTCTTACACTATTTAGATATAATGTGACAGTGTGAATATTATTAAAACTAATAAAATCTTTTTCTATTAAAGCTTTGTCAATAGTTCCAGTTTTTGAACCAATAGCCTTAACATTAATATTGTTTAAAAGCAGTCTTTTTACTGCCATATTTGAATAGCGATCAGGATTTAAAGAAGCACCTAGTACTAAAGTTTTTTTTACCATCGTATAATAACAGACCCCCAAGTGAATCCTGCTCCAAAAGCAGCAAGAACTACCAAATCATTATCCTTTATTTTGCCTTGTTCCCAAGCTTCTGTAAGAGCAATTATAACTGAAGCAGCCGTAGTATTGCCATAACGCATTATATTGTTATAAACCTGATCATCTGAAAGTTTAAATCTACGCTGAACAAATTGAGAAATTCTTAAATTAGCTTGATGGGGAATTAACAAATCAATATTTTCACTCTTCAAATTATTGGCTTCTAAACCATCTACTATAGCTTCAGAAAAACGAGTCACTGCATTTTTAAAAACAAATTGTCCATTCATATATGGATAAAACGATAGATCGTCGGGATCATTTTCAGCTAATATTTCAGGAACCCATCTCCCTGTATGAGGACCATCCATCATTAATTCTCTAGCATGTTTACCCTCAGAATAAAGATGAGAAGATAATATTCCTTTTCCTTTTACTTCACTTCTAGATAAAATTGCAGCACCTGCTCCGTCACCAAAAATAACAGTAATCCCTCTTCCTCTTGTAGTCTTATCCAATGCTCCAGAATGATTTTCAGATCCTATAACTAAAATATTCTTATACATACCCGTTTTTATAAACTGATCTGCAACAGAAATTGCATAGATAAAACCAGAACATTGATTACGAACATCTAAAGCACCAATTGTAGGCATATCTAGCATGTCCTGAACACGAACTCCTCCTCCTGGGAAATACATGTCTGGACTTAATGTAGCAAATATGATAAAATCTATATCATTTTTTTTTAAACCGGACCTCTCAATTGCTGTTTTTGAAGCTTTTACAGCCATTGTAGACGTGTTATCATCAGTTTTGGGATCAATCCAACGTCTTTCTTTAATCCCTGTTCTTTCTTGAATCCATTCATCTGTAGTGTCTATTATTTTTGACAAATCATTGTTAGTTACTATATTATCAGGAACATAATAACCAAGGCCACTAATTTTTGAAGTATACATAGTTTAAGAATTGAGATTCTATCTTAAATATAGAAAATTGTATTTATTAAACACAAATTAATGTCAATTTGTCATTCAAGATTGTTTGGTATATCATTTGATCTTACAATTGTAAAAAAATAATTATGTCTAAAGGTAAAATTAACGTTTCAGTTGAAAACATTTTTCCGCTAATAAAAAAGTTTTTATATAGTGATCACGAAATATTTTTAAGAGAATTAATTTCTAATGCGACAGATGCAACTTTAAAACTAAAACATCTGAGTAGTATTGGGGAAAACAAAGTAGATATTGGAAATCCATTTATTGAAATTAAAATTGATAAAAAAGGAAAAAAGTTACATATTATTGATCAAGGTCTTGGAATGTCATCCGAGGAAGTTGAAAAATATATCAATCAAGTTGCTTTTTCTGGAGCCGAAGAATTTTTAGATAAATACAAGGACAGTGCAAAAGACAGTGGAATAATTGGTCATTTTGGTTTAGGTTTTTATTCAGCTTTCATGGTTGCAGAAAAGGTAGAGATAATTACCAAATCTTATCAAGATAAACCTGCAGCTCATTGGATTTGTGATGGATCACCTGAGTATACTCTTAAAAAGAGTGATAAAAAAGATAGAGGTTCTGAAATAATTTTACATATAGATAAAGATTCAAAAGAGTTTTTAGATGAAAGCAGAATCAAAACGCTTTTAACAAAATATAATAAATTCATGCCAGTACCAATTAAATTTGGCACTAAAGAAATTACTAACAAGGTTGGAGAAGGAGATGATCAAAAAGAAGTAAAGGAAATTGTAGATGATATTATTAATAATCCTAATCCTGCATGGACTAAAGCGCCTGCAGACTTAGATGATCAATCTTATAAAGATTTTTACAGAGAATTATATCCAATGCAGTTTGAAGATCCATTATTCAACATTCATCTAAATGTAGATTATCCTTTTAACCTTACTGGAATTTTATATTTTCCTAAAATTTCAAACGACATAAACATGCAAAAAGATAAAATTCAACTTTATCAAAATCAAGTTTTTGTCACTGACAATGTTGAAGGAATTGTACCCGAATTCCTAACTTTATTAAGAGGAGTTATAGATTCTCCCGACATACCACTAAACGTATCTAGAAGTTATCTTCAAGCTGATGGTGCAGTTAAAAAAATCAGTAATTATATTACTAGAAAAGTTGCTGATAAATTAAGCTCATTATATAAAAAAGACAGAAAAGGATTTGAAGAAAAATGGAATGACATTAAGGTTGTAATTGAATACGGAATGTTAAGTGAAGATAAGTTTTTTGAAAAAGCACAAAAATTTGCTCTTTATCCAACTGTTAATAATGATTATTTTACTTTTGAAGAATTAAAAGATAAAATATCTAAAACACAAACTGACAAAGACGGTAACCTTATAATTCTATACACTTCAAACGTTAATGAACAACATTCATATGTTGAGTCAGCTAAAGCTAAAGGTTATGAAGTCCTTTTATTAGATTCACCAATAATTAGTCATTTAATTCAAAAAATAGAAACTTCGAATGAAAAATTAAATTTCACCAGAGTTGATTCCGATATTATTGATAAATTAATTAAAAAGGATGAAAAAGAAGTTTCTAAACTCGACGAAAAAGAAAAAGAAAAATTAAAAACAATAATTGAAGAAGTTGTTCCAAAAGAAAAATATACAGTTCAGATTGAAGCTATTGAAAGCAGTTCACCGCCTTTTGTGATTACTGTACCAGAATTTATGAGAAGAATGAAAGAAATGCAACAAAGTGGTGGAAATGGAATGTTTGGTAATATGCCAGAAATGTATAATTTGAACATAAATGTTAATAATCCAATATGTTCTGAAATATTAAACTCTAAAGGAAAAGCAAAAAAAGAAAGGTTAATTAACCAATCATTAGATTTGGCAAAACTGTCTCAAAACCTTTTAAAAGGAGAAGAACTTACATCATTTATAAAAAGAAGTCTAGATTTGATAAAATAACATAATACCAAAAATTTGAGTTAAAATCATGAGAAAAATAAGCGAAAAAGAGATGGTTATCTTGAAAAAGATAAAACTTCAAAAAGGATT
>CAJJCV010000045.1 GCA_905182765.1 Cryomorphaceae bacterium BACL29 MAG-121220-bin8
AGCATGGATGCTGTAAGTCTTGTTGCAGGTATAAGATACGATATTCATAATAATTTAGGAAGTTTTTTCACTCCAAGAATACACATGAGATATCAACCTTACGAAAAATCTGTTTTAAGGCTGTCACTTGGAACAGGGAGAAAATCTTCAAATATATTTTCAGAAAATCAAAATGTATTTGCAACAGGTCGTGAAATTAAAATCTCAAATAAATCAGGAAAATTTTATGGACTTGATCCAGAAAAAGCTATTAATTACGGCCTTAGTTTTAGACAAGGATTTTTTATAAATAATAGGGAAGGCGATATAACTTTTGATTATTATGTTACTGATTTTGATAATCAAATTGTTGTCGATTGGGAAACTCAAGGTGAGTTATCTTTCTATAATTTAAACGGAAAAAGTTTTTCTAAAAGTTTACAAATTGATTTAGAATATCAAATAATTGATAATGTTTTGATAAAATCAACTTTTAAAAATTTTGATGTAAAAAAGCAATATGACTCTGGGTTTAAACAGAACCCGTTGACTCCAAAAAATAGATTTTTCACAAATATAGAAGCTTCCACAAATGAAAAAGAAAACGGATCTAAATGGAAGTTTGATTTTACTTATAATTGGATAGGTACTCAAAGATTACCAAGTCATACTGAATTAGTTGACTTTAAAGGGAATTCACCATCTTACAGTTTAGTGAATTCTCAAATAACAAGAGTGCTGTCAAATAAATTTGATGTTTATATTGGTGGAGAAAATATTGGTGGTTATACACAGAGTAATCCAATTATTGGTGGAGATGATCCTTTTGGAGCTGATTTTGATACTTCACTTATTTACGCACCTATACATGGGGCTTTAATTTATGTAGGTTTAAGATTTAATAACTAGATTTGTAACATGAAATATTTAATTATTCTTTCACTATTCGTTTCATCTTTTTGTTTCTCACAAGAGAGTAATTCAAAATCTCAAAAAGTTTCTTTTAATGTTAAAGGAGTTTGTGAAATGTGTAAAGATAGAATTGAGAAAGGAACAATAAAATTAAAAGGAGTAAAATATGTTAACTGGGATATAATATCAAATAATATTTCGTTAATATATAACTCTAAAAAAATAAACCTAGATGATATTCATAAAGGAATTTCCTTACTAGGTCATAGCACAGATAAACATACTGCACCTTCTGAAATATATAATAATCTTCCAGATTGCTGTATGTATGAAACTTTAGAAATACATTAAAATTATAAATTATGAAATCAACATTAAAAATATTATTTTCATTAGCAATTGGACTTTTTATAGGCTATGTCGTTGCTGATTACACATCAACTGATCAAGTTGAAAATGTCGACGAAAAACAAGTAGAAGCTATTGTGGAACTTATGGGGACTGAAACTTCTTTCGCAGTAAAGGGTAACTGTAAGATGTGTAAAAAAACAATTGAAACTGCTGCTCTTTCTATGGAAGGAGTTTTGAAGGCAGATTGGGATGTAAAAACCAAGCAAATTAATCTTGTTTATGATGATCAATTTATTGAACTAACAACTGTTCATAATGCAATTGCTCAGTCTGGTTATTCCACAGATCTTGTTGATCTAAATAAGGAAGCCTATGACAACCTACCTATGTGTTGTCAATATGATCCAGAAAAATAATTTTTTTATCTTTAGTGTTATAAACTAATTATTATGAAAAAAATTACATTATTACTTATTTCTGTATTGTTTACTAACTGTGTAGATATTGATGTTAAGTCAGGTGACGATGCTAAAAATCATTTAGAGTCATCTAGTTCTATGCCTTTTTTTAAAACTGGAGATTTAATGACTAATATTTCTGAAGATCCAATGGGTAATATATTGGATTATCCTGATTCTAACGCTGCAGTTACAAGTCAAGTTAAAGTTTGGGAATCAGGCTTTAAATCGCCATGGCATTACCATCCATATTCTGGTCCTGCATACATTTTGCAAGGTGAATTAACTGTGAATTATGATACTGAAACATCTATTGATGATTCTGGTACAGAAAAAAAGATTACCAAAACTCAAACATTTAAAAAAGGAGAAGCTTTTTTAGGCATTCCAAACACTTGGCATGTTTCAGAAAACCGTGGTTCTGAAGATTTGATTTTTATGATTCATTGGTTAGGTGAAAAAGACAAGCCTGTAGCTTTTTTAGAAGAAAAGTAAAAACTCTATTTAATATTTTTATTAAAATCCTCTTCTAGAGGGTTTTTTTATAGATCAAAGTTAATCCCCTGGGCCAGAGCTAATTCATTTGAGTAATTAATAGTGTTTGTTTGTCTTCGCATATAAACTTTCCATGCATCTGATCCACTTTCTCTTCCACCTCCAGTTTCTTTTTCTCCACCAAACGCACCACCAATTTCAGCTCCAGATGTTCCTATATTTACATTAGCAATACCACAATCACTTCCTAAGTTTGATAAGAATATTTCAGATTCTTTTAGATCTTTAGTCATAATCGATGATGAAAGTCCTTGTTTAACATCATTCATTATTTCAATGGCATTTTGAACATCTCCTTTATATTCGATAATATATAAAATAGGTGCAAATGTTTCTTTTTGTACAATTGCTGCTTCGTTTTTAATTTCAGCAATTGCAGGTTTTACATAACACCCGCTTTTATAACTATCTCCTGATAGAACTTCACCATTAACAATAAACTTACCACCTTCTTTATCAATTTGACTTAGTGCTGAATTAAATTGACTAACAGCATCAGTATCTATCAGAGGGC
Source organism: Cryomorphaceae bacterium BACL29 MAG-121220-bin8 (assembly GCA_905182765.1). Classification (GTDB taxonomy): domain Bacteria; phylum Bacteroidota; class Bacteroidia; order Flavobacteriales; family Flavobacteriaceae; genus MAG-121220-bin8. Next base: position 2,770 of record CAJJCV010000045.1, read on the forward strand.
CTACATGATTACTTTCGTCTAGTGGGTTACCTATTTTCAACTGACTGTAAGCTTTTGCTAATTCAGTTTTAATTTCTGAAATTATAGATTCATGTACAATGATTCTTCTTGTTGATGTACATCTTTGTCCACATGTTCCAACAGCTCCAAATACAATGTTTATTACAGCTTGTTTAATATCAACACTTGGTGTAACTATAATTGCATTATTTCCTCCTAATTCAAGTAATGATTTACCTAGTCTTGCACCAACTTTTTGAGCAACATCTTTCCCCATTCTTGTTGATCCAGTAGCTGAAAGAAGGTTTATTCTATTGTCTTCCGACATCCATTTTCCAACTTGACTATCTCCATTTATTAGACAAGATATACCATTATCCATGTTGTTTTCTTTTAAAACATCAGCTATTAACTTTTGACAAAACACTCCACACAATGGAGTTTTTTCAGATGGTTTCCATATACAAACATTTCCACAGACCCATGCTAAGGCAACATTCCAACTCCAAACTGCTACAGGAAAATTGAAAGCTGATATAATACCAACTATTCCAAGCGGATGATATTGCTCATACATTCTATGGTTAGGTCTCTCAGAATGCATTGTTAGACCATATAGCTGTCTAGAAAGACCTACTGCAAAGTCACATATATCTATCATTTCTTGAACCTCTCCTAATCCTTCTTGAAGTGATTTACCCATTTCAATTGAAACCAGTTCTCCAAGCTCAGCTTTATGTTCTCTTATTTTATTTCCCAGTTGTCTAACGAGTTCTCCTCTTTTAGGTGCTGGAATTTTTCTAAATGATTTAAAGGCGTTTTGAGCATCTGTAATTAACTTTTCATAATCATCTTTATTTCCAGTACTTATTTTTCCTAACTCAGATCCATCAACAGGACTAAAAGAACTAATTTTCGAATCTGATCCAAACCATTCTGATCCATTAGAACAACCATGTTGCTGGTCCTTAATTCCAAGTTTATTTAATATTTCTGATATGTTGTTTTGAGTCATTTTTGATTGTTTATTCAGCAAACTTAATCAAATTTGAATTGTTTATTTTTTCAGTTAACTTGGAATTAGATAATAGTCAAAAAATGAAAAATAAATTTAATGTAGAATCGGATATTACTAAGGCTGAAACTCTACCATCTTCTTTTTATAAAGACTCTCAAGTTTTTGAAAATTTAAAATCTAAAATATTTTTAAAATCATGGCAATGGATAGGAGATTCTGATTTAGTTAAAGATAAAAATTCCGTTTATCCTTCTACTATTTTAGAAGACTACTTAAATGAGCCTATAGTTTTAACAAAAGATGACGATGATGTTATTCATTGTTTAACAAACGTGTGTACTCACAGAGGAAATCTTTTAGTTTTTGAACCTTCTAAAGCAAAAAAACTCATTTGCATGTATCACGGTAGAAGATTTAATAACAAAGGAAAATTTGAATTTATGCCTGAGTTTGATAAGGCTAAAGATTTTCCCAGACCATGTGATGATTTACATAAGTTTCCTCTTGTTAAGTGGGGTAAATTATTATTTGCTGGGTTAAATCCCTCATTTGATTTTCAAAAAGTAATTGAGAAAATTAATGAAAGAGTTGGGTTTCTTCCAATTGAAAAATTTGATTTTGATGATTCTTTATCAAAAGATTTCACAATTAATGCTCACTGGGCGTTGTACTGTGATAATTATTTAGAGGGATTTCATATTCCATTTGTTCATAAAGATTTAAATGAGGTTTTAGATTACAATGTTTATAAAACAGAAATTTATGATCATTGTAACCTGCAAATTGGATATAGTGAGGATGATTCTGATGTTTTTAATTTACCTGAGGATCATATAGATTTTGGAAAAAATGTAGCAGCTTACTATTACTGGGTTTTTCCAAATATGATGTTTAATTTTTATCCATGGGGACTATCTATAAATATTGTTAAACCTATTTCAGATTCCTTGACTAAGGTTTCTTTTAGATCATATGTTTTTGACGATTCTAAACGAAATAGGGGAGCGGGTAATCAACTTCAAAAGGTTGAAGAAGAGGATGAGTTTGTGGTAGAAAACGTTCATAATGGATTAAGATCGTCTTTTTATAAAGCTGGAAGGTTTTCACCAACAAGAGAGCAGGGTGTTCATCACTTCCATAGATTGATTTCTGAATTTCTGAACTAAAAAAGTGAATCTTTTTTAATTTAAAGTTTTATAATGTTATTCTATTATTTCGTAGTCAATATTTAATTTTCGTAAAGCTCTTAAACAAAAACTTGAGTTTTTAGATTCTATTTCAATATCAACAGCATCTCCCTCAAGGAGTATTGATGTAAGTTCGTTTGACAGAGTTTCGCTAATGTTGATTGCTAACTCATTAATACATTTTGATATTGCTCTTCTATCAGGTCTTTGGGAATTACAAGATAATAGGTTTAATTTCATAATAATGATATATTAATGCAATATAGTAGATTTTGTAGATTTCTGAATCAATAGTAGAAGATATGCATTTGTTTTAGTTTATCCAGAAACCATAGTATAGTACCGTGGCACAAATAATGGTTACAACAACTACAAATAGAACTCCCAACAAATTAGATTCTTTTGTTTTTTTGTTATAAATAAAATCTTTGAAATTCATAATTAGATTGGTTTATACTTCAAATTTGTAAATGTTAGTTTAACCTACTTACATGGTTTTGAAATAGCTAAACTGAATGAGGAAGAAATGCCTATGGTTTAGTATCTTTATAAAAAATAAATACATATGAAAAATTCAATTTTTACTTTCGCTTTTTTTTTAATTACATTGATTAGCTCATTACAGTTAACAGCGCAAAATTTTAAAGACTTAGATAAAAGCCCAATGGATGTGGCAGCGTTTCCGAGTAGTTACAAAATTTCAGATAAAACAGTAAAAGTAATATACAGTCGCCCTCAATTAAATGGAAGAGATTTAGTGAAATTAGCACCACCTGAAATGGTTTGGAGAACAGGAGCAAATGAAGCAGCAGAAATCACATTTTATAAAGATGTTATTTTTGGAGGTAAAGCATTAAAGGCAGGGACTTATTCTCTATTTACAATACCTTCTTTCGATGGAGATTGGACCGTAATTATTAATAGTGCAAGAAATGTTTGGGGCTCATATTACTATAAGCAAGATCAAGATGTTATTCGTGTTTCTGGTAAAACATCTACAACGGAAGAAAATATTGAAGCATTCTCTATGATGTTTGATAAAGATATGACATTAAAAATAGGCTGGGGAAAGACCGTTGTTTCAGTATCTATAGAATAAGCTTTATTAATACTTTACAGATGAAATTGTCGTTGTATAATACAGGTCTTTTGTAGATGGTTATTACAGCTTGTCTAGGGTTGCTTATTTTTAATATCATATATTATTTTTATGAATCAAAAAACTGAACATATATTATTCTTTGTTTACAATATTGTATTCATCATATTAGTTTTGTTTACTGATTATCTTTCTGGTAATTTGTGGTTACCTTTTCTGTTAGTAAGTGCTTTCTGGATAAGCAGATTAATAAAGCAAGACGAATCATAGTTTATGAAAAGACAATTAAAACATTTACCTTTTATTATGGCTATTGGTTTGTTTCTTTTAGGAGTTTCAGATTTCAGCGACGAAACTGATTTACTTGATCCGTTTAACGAACCCTCTCAATACTATTTTACAGCTACTTTTTTAATAATGTTTTTTCTTTGGAAGAATAATTACTTTACTCGAAATAAATCATAGTTTATAAAAAAAAGTTAGTATCTGTTTTATTGTTTATTCCTTTATTTGCTTTTGCTCAAAACCAGTATTTCAGTTACGTATAGAGAATGTAAATATATCCTCAATTGTTGTTTTAAATAAATTCGCCATTTTAAATGCGGTTGGCAAACTTGGATCAAATTTTTCTTTTTCTATAGCGTTTATTGCTTGACGAGATATTCCAATTAACTCTGCTAGTTCTTCTTGAGTTAATTTTTGACTTTTTCTAAGTTCTTTTACATTATTTTTCATCTGTATCTCAATGAATTAATAATATTGGTAGCCATATATGAAAAGCAAATAAAAAGCATTAAATATTCAAATTCAGGTTCCTTGTTAATAATTCCAAAATCAAAAGAAACCTCATATGTTAGACCAACGACTACTACTAATCCTAATGTAATAGCCATAGCTTCAAATTGAATTTTCTTTTGCAACTCGTCATAAGTTTTAAATAAATTTTTATTAGCTATTATCATACCAATTCCAATAGCTAAATTTATTAATAATCCTATTTTAGTATATATTAAATCATTCCATAATGTGTTTTCAGCACCACTTAAAAAGGCTAAACTTGCTACCCATGCTAATGTCCATCCTAGCATAACCTTGGTTTGTTTTTTTTGTTCTTTCATAATTCTATTTTTGTAATGTTTACTTTACAAATATATATAAATAATTAAATAATGTAATGTTTACTTTACTTTTTTTTACAAAAGTTCAAACTGATTGAAATGATAAGAGGTGTGAAAGCGAACTAATTTTTTTAAAGTTATAGTAGGAATTGTACCATACATTTGATGATGCATTTTCTTAGAGCTAATCTCTTCAACTTTTTTATAAATCTTAATTAACTTATTTTTTTCTTTATCAAGATCAATAGTTTTAGGAAAAGTTTTAAAAACAGGAAGTGTTGCTGAATTTCTTTTGAATTTATAAATATTAAAATCTATGTAATTCAAATATTTCAAGAAGAAGTATCTAAAAAATAATCTTGACGACAGTCTGGTAATCAAATTTATTTTTTTTAGTCCCAAAGAAACTTCAATAAAGGTATTACAGTGAAATAGCATTTGGCTAGGGTGTAAAGTTCCCCATTTAGGAGAGCTACTTTCATTTAATTTTTCCAAATATTTTTCAATATTATTTGAATCCAAATACATCTTGTAAATATAAAAAAAAACCCTACCAACTAAGGTAAGGTTTGAAGTGATCGCGAGAGGATTCGAACCTCTGACCGTCTGCTTAGAAGGCAGATGCTCTATCCAGCTGAGCTACGCGACCTTTTTTAACGAATGCAAATGTAAAAAAAATGTTTAAATTTATAGAGAACTAATGTTTTTATTTAATTTATAAATATGAATATACTCTCTACATTGTTATTTATAACAAAATTTGATGTAAATCAGAATAATATGAACACTTACGCTACTATATTACTTTGGGTAGTACCTGGCTTTATGGTGTTTATGACTATTGAAGTTTTATATGGGCATTTCACAAATAAACAAACCTATTCTTTTATGGATACTTTGTCCAGTTTAAGCTCTGGAGTAACGAACGTTTTGAAAGACTCTTTAGGTTTAGTTTTAGTTATTTTATCCTACCCCTATATATTAGATACGATTTCAGTTTTTGATTTGGAATCAAGTGTATTGTTATATGTTGTAGCTTTTATTTGTATTGATTTTGCTAGTTACTGGAATCATAGATTAAATCATAAAGTAAATATATTTTGGAATAGACATGTTATTCATCACAGTAGTGAAGAATTTAATTTAGCTTGTGCTTTAAGACAAAGTATATCTGCTTGGATTGGGTTTGGTGCATTTTTTTTAATTCCCGCTGCTTTTTTTGGTGTTCCTCCTCAATTAATTGCTTTATTAGCTCCAATTCATTTGTTTTCGCAATTTTGGTATCACACTAGACATATCGGAAAACTTGGTTTTTTAGAGTACATAATTGTTACTCCATCTCAACATCGAGTTCATCATGCTATCAATCCAATTTATATTGACAAAAATCTTTCTGCAATTTTTTGTATTTGGGATAGGGTTTTTGGAACGTTTCAAGAGGAATTAGATAATGAGCCACCTGTATATGGAGTTTTAAAGCCAGTAAACACATGGAATCCATTATTAATTAATTTTCAACACGCCTTTAATGTAATTCAAGATGCATACTATACTTCTAGCTTTAAAGATAAACTTAGGATATGGTTTATGCCTACCGGATGGAGGCCAAATGATATAATAGAAAGGTTTCCTAGGCCAATTACTACTGATCATTTTAATCGTGAAAAGTACAGTCCTAAATATTCATTTTTCATGAAGTTTACTGCAGTTTTTCATTTTGTTTTAATTAATTTTTTACTCTATTTTTTCTTAAGTAATTTTTCAATTATTGAATCTGATTTAAAGTTAGTATTTGGATTAGTAATTTTTATTTCTGTTTTTGGATTTACTTCACTTTTAGATCTTCAGTCTTGGGCACCATTTTTTGAAGTTTTCAGATCTCTACTTACGATTATTATTTTTTATTCATTTAATGATCATGCTTTATTTATTAATCATCCAACCGAGTTCTTATTAATAATAACTTACTTTATTTTAAGTAGTCTAATTTCATTTATTATAATTTTTAATAAAAATCATTCAATGATTAAATTCAATAATGCAAGCTCTTAAAACTTTATTAATATTATTAATATTCTCTAATGTTTCTTCTCAAGAAAAATGGAAATCCTTAATTAATAATAACAATTTAAATAATTGGGAAATTAAACAAGGTTCAGCCGAATTTGTTTTAGAAAATGGAGTCATTTCAGCAACTTCAATTTTAAATACGCCGAGTACATATTTAGGCACAAAAAAACAATACGATGATTTTATTTTAGAATTTGAGGTATTTGTTGATGAAGGTTTAAATTCTGGTGTTCAATTTAGAAGTTCGATTAATGATAATGTCCCCGAGCATAGTCGAGTGTATGGATATCAATTTGAATTGGACACAAACGAATACAGAGGTTGGTCAGGGGGTATTTATGATCAATCTAGAAAAAACTTTTTTCTTTATCCAATATCTAGAAATGAAAAAGGAAGAAAAGCATTTAAAAATGGAGAATGGAACAAGGCTAGAATTGAAGTAGTAGGAAACTCTATTAAAACTTGGGTTAATGGCATTCAGTGTACTAATTTGATTGACCCATTATCAAAGAATGGGTTTATTGCTCTTCAAATACATAATATTAGCCAGGAATCATCAGTTGGTAAAATGGTAAAATGGAAAAATATAAGAATATTAACAAAAGATATAACTAAACATCTATCCGTATCTGAAGATTATGCTCCAGAAATTAATAATATTGATAATGTTTTAAGTGCAAATCAAATAAAAAATAATTGGAGATTTCTATGGGACGGAAAAACCTTTGAAGGGTGGAGAGGAGCTAAGCTTGATAGATTTCCTAAGCAAGGTTGGGTAATTGAAAACAATATTTTAACTGTATTAGCAAATGATGGTTCAGAATCATCTAATGGTGGAGATATCGTTACCCTAGAAAAATTTTCAAATTTCGAATTAGAATTAGATTTTAAAATATCTGAGGGCGCAAACAGTGGAATTAAATATTTTGTTGATACTAATTTAAATCAAGGAGAAGGTTCATCTATTGGACTTGAATATCAAATTTTAGATGATAAGAATCACCCAGACGCAAACAAAAAATTTAAAGTTTTAGAATATTCAAAAAACGATTGGGTTTTTCATAAGGATGGAATAAAAAAAAATAGAACAGTAGGATCTTTATATGATTTAATTGAAGCTGAAAATTTAAACGAAGAAAGATCTAAAAGACCTGTTAATCCAGATACTTGGCACAGAGCTAGAGTTTTGGTTAAAAATGGACACGTTGAGCATTGGCTTGATAACATTAAACTTTTAGAATACAATAGGTTTTCCCAGATGTTTAAAGCATTAGTTGAATACAGTAAATATTCAAAATGGGAGAATTTTGGTCAATCAAAATCTGGACATATACTTTTACAAGATCACGGAGATAAGGTATCGTTTAAAAATATTAAAATTAGAGAATTGTAGATTATGAAAAACAGAAGAAGTTTTATTAAAAAATCATCGATAGGAATTATTGGCGCCTCATTATTGTCGCCTTTTTATAATACTTCTGCTAAAAGTTATTCAAGAATATTAGGATCAAATGATCGAATAATATTAGCCTTTCAAGGATTGGGAAGAAGATTTCCAGGTTTATTAGATTCTTCTCTTAAAATGCAAAATGTTGGAATAAAATATTTTTGTGATGTAATGGATAAGCAAATTGATAAAGCCAATAAAAGATATTTTAATTTAACTCAAGAAAAGGTAAATTCTGAGAAAAATATTCATAAAATAATAGATGATAAAGATGTAGATGCTTTAATTATTGCAACACCAGATCATTGGCATACTTATGCAGCTTGCAAAGGAATGGAAGCTGGAAAACATATTTATTTAGAAAAACCCTGTAGCCATAATTTAAGAGAGAGTGAACTTTTAGTTAATTATCAGAACTATTATAATAAATCAGTTCAAATGGGTAATCAACAAAGATCCTCTTACGAAACTGCTGATTTAATTAAATTACTTCAAAATGGAATAATTGGAGATTTAAATAAAGCTGAAGCATTTTATAATAATAATAGACCAAGAGTTCCTAATCAAGTTAATGCTCCAATTCCTATTGGGTTAGATTGGAATTTATTTCAAGGACCCTCTAAAAGAAAGTCTTATACTTTTGATACTTGGGATTATAATTGGAGATGGTATGGATGGGATTTTGGTACTGGAGAGGCAGGTAATAATGCTACACATGAACTTGATGTTGCCAGGTGGGCACTTGGAGTTCATTATCCTGAAAGTGTTGATGTTTTTTCAAGTAAAAATCATTTTATTGATGATGGCTGGACAATGTATGATACTATGGAAGCAAAGTTTCATTTTCCAAATAATTTAAAAATTGATTGGAATTGTCATAGTAGAAATGCTCATTATACAAAAAAAATGGGTGGAAGAGGAACAGTTATTTATGGTTCTAAAGGTTCTGCTTTTGTAAATAGAAATGGTTATTCAATTTATGATTTGAATGGAAAAGAAATTAAAAATAGTGTTTCAAGCGATAAAGAATCCGGTACAGAGCTTGGAGGAGGTGGAAATATGACGACTAAACATTTTAGAAACTTTTTTAATTCAATTAGAAATGAGGAAAAACTCAACTCTCCAATTCAGGATGCTGTAATTAGTCAAAGCATGGTGCATTATGCTAATCTTGCACATAGATCAGGAAGATCTTTCAGAGTAGATTCAAAAAATGGTAATGTTTTAGATAAAAAAATAAAGAAAAAATTTTGGTCTAGAGAATATGAAAAAGGCTGGGATCTTAGTTTTGTTTAATATTTTTAGAATATTTTTTAGGAACACTAAATAAAAATTTTTCAAATCTTCTCATAACAACTAAATGTAATTTTGCTTGTGTGTATTTATAGATATACCACGGTAAACTTGGGACATATTCGTGTATACCTGCAATCATGTATTCATTATTTAGGACTGATCTAAACTCTAACCATCCAAGAGAAGTTCTTTTTACTAGCCAACCACCTGTTATATAGAACAGCTTTCTATTATCGTCACTTCTAGATTTTATTACTTTGAGTTCTAAAAGAGGAATCGTTAAAAAACTAAATTTTATAAAATTTCCATCATAATTAGCTTTTAATATGTCAGCAAATCTTTTTTTCAACCAAATCGGATAAATTCTAGCGACAAAATCAATAGATCTATTACTTGGATTAGCAATTCTTTGTACACTTCTAACAGTATTTTCTTTTAATTTTCTAGGATAAAATTCAGGATTTTTTGGAATTCTTCCCTTAGGAAATAATGCTTTTTCTACACTTTTTTCTACAGTTATATAATCAATCGGAAGGTCTACAATGTTTTCAGGATTCAATGTCATCTTGTGCTTTAAGCTTTCAACAAGAGGAGAAACTAAAAACTTGCTGGTACCTGTAATTAGACTTACCCATAACTTTGATAATCCAATAGTTATAAAGGTCAAAGAAAAAATAAGTCTTCTTTTATTCATTTTTTTTGCGGTAATCTTTAATAAGTCCATATAGGTTATTATTTCATTTCCGCCAATTTCAACAGGTTTGTTATATGTTGATTCATTACCTACTGACCATTTTATAATTTGAAGAGCATCTAAAATATCAATTGGTTGATTTAGAGATTTTGTCCATTCTGGACAGGCCATTAAGGGGAGGTTTTTAACTAGTTGTTGAACTATTCTAAATGAAGATCCATTGGGGCCAATTATTATTCCAGCTCTTATTGAAGTAAGAGGAGTGTTTCTAGATCCAAGTGTTTTTTCAACTTCATATCTTGATTTTAAATGGTTAGAAATTGTGTGGTCATCTTTTGGAAGTATTCCTCCTACATAAATTATTTGCTTTAAATTACAATCTAGTGCTGCTCTGGAAAAATTATCAGCCAATAAAATATCGGTATCTTCAAAATCACCTTGATTTAACCTTGTAGATGGCATCATTGAATGAACAAGATATATTGCTATATCCGCACCCTTAAGAGCATCAGTTGTACTAGAAATAGAATATAAATCAACTTGTTTCCAATTTACATCAGTTGAATCTGGATATTTTATTTTATTTCTACTTAAAGCGATTATGTTGTATTCATGTTTATATTTTTCAATAAACCATTGTCCTATAAATCCTGTTGCTCCAGCAATTGCAATTGTTTTTTTCAAAAATCAATATTTAAATTATTAAGTAATATAAATAAATTGATTATTGTATAAATAAATGCTGGACTTGATTTAACAATTCCATCTTTAACAATTAATCTAAGAATAAAACCTAATAACATTAATACAGTAAGACCTAATGAAGATAATATTGTCATTATTGGAAAATAAAATCCTGCCAATAACCCAAATCCACCTGTTAATTGAGCGCAACCAACAATAGTTCTGAATTTAGAAATACCCCATCGATTAAACTCAGATTTCATTATATTAGATGAGAAGGACATAATTCCATAAAAAACAAATGATAAAGCTGAAAAAATTTGTAATATTTCCGGAATCAAAGCTTTCATATAAAATCTATTTATTAACTTAATATAATAATTTTAATATATGAAGAATCTTTATAATATACTGGTTTTAATTACTATACTTTTTACTTCAAATTTTGTTAAATCCCAAGATGATATACTATCTAAAATAAATGAAATTGGAACTCTCGAACAAAAAGTTATGATGCCAATGAGAGATGGTGTTAGATTAGCAACTGATATATATATACCCAAAACAAATCAAAAGGTTCCGATAATCTTTTCAAGAACCCCGTATAATTTTAATTCATGGGGAGATGGTGAAGAAAAAAATCGTACACATCAAAGAGCCTATGAAGCTTTAAAAAAAGGATATGCTTACGTAGTTCAAAATGAAAGAGGACGATATTTTAGTGAAGGTGAGTGGGATATCTTAGGAACACCTTTGACAGATGGATACGACGCATTTTCATGGATGAGTGAACAATCTTGGTCTAATGGAAAAATAGGAACCCTTGGTTGCTCTTCAACTGCTGAATGGCAAATGGCCGTTGCAGCTTTAGACCATCCATCTCATGCTGCAATGGTTCCTCAAGGTTTTGGAGCAGGTGTGGGAAGAGTTGGTGATTTTTTTGAACAAGGAAATTGGTATAGAGGAGGAGTAGAGCAATTATTGTTTTCTACTTGGTTATATGGAGTTGAACACGATAAGTTTAAACCAAGAATCCCTGAGGGAGCAACTCAAGAAGATTTAATTAGAATTTCAAGATTTTATGATTTAGCACCTGAAAACCCAACTGTAGATTGGTCAGAAAGTATAAAGCATTTACCTCTTCAAGATCTTTTAAAAAATGTTGGAGGAAAGAAAGAAATTTTTGATAAAATGATTGTTAGAAAACCTAATGATAAAGATTGGTATAATGGAGGTTTATATCATGATAATATGGATTTTGGAGTTCCAAGTTTCTGGTTTGTTTCTTGGTATGATGTTGCAACAACACCAAATATTGCTTTATTTAATCACGTAAGAGATAACTCAGTAGACCAATATGTAAATGACAATCAGTATTTAATTATTGCTCCTACACTACATTGTGGTTTTACTAGAGCAACTGAGAATACAATAGTAGGTGAAAGAAGTGTTGGAGATGCTAGATTAAATTACGATGAACAGATTTACGATTGGTTTGATTTAATGCTTAAGGGTAAAAAGAATGATTTCAAAAAAAATACACCTAGAGTTCAATATTATACCATGGGATCAAACAAATGGCAAAATTCTGAAGTTTGGCCACCTGAAAATACAGAAATGACTACTTTCTATTTAAGTAGTAATGGTTCTGCAAATACTATGTATGGTAATGGAAAGCTAACCACTGTAAAAAGAAAAATTCAAAATAAGAGCGATTCATTTTTATACGATCCTATGGATCCAGTTACATCTTATGGTGGTGGTGTTTGTTGTATGGGTAATGCTGTTAAAGGTGGTGCGTTTGATCAACAAGAAATTGAAACCAGAGATGATGTTTTAGTATATACGTCTGAACCATTAAACAATGGTTTTGAGGTAACAGGATTTATAAATTCTACAATATATCTTTCTTCGGATGTAAAAGATACTGATATTACAATTAAGCTTATAGACGTGTATCCAGACGGAACAGCTTATAACATAGATGAAACTATTCAAAGAGTTAGGTATAGAGAAGGTTATGAAAAAGAAGTATTTATGGAATCAGGTAAAGTATATAAAGTTGATCTATCTCAAATGTCAACTAGTAATTATTTTAAGAAAAATCATAGAATTAGAATAGAAATATCTAGCAGTAATTTCCCTAGATTTGCTAGAAATCTAAACACTGGTGGAGATAACTTTAATGAATCTAAAGGATTAATTGCTAGAAACACTATTCATCATTCAAAGAAATATCCCTCAAGTATAACATTGCCAATTGTTAAATAATAATAAATATTTTATGGAAAGTAATTATGATGCAATTGTTATTGGTACTGGAATAAGTGGAGGATGGGCTGCTAAGGAACTTTGCGAAAAAGGATTAAAAACTCTTGTTTTGGAAAGAGGAAGAATGATTAAGCATGTTGAAGATTATAAAACAGCAAACAATGAAGATTGGGAATTTCCAGTTGGAGATGTTATTACTCAAGAAATTAAAAAAAGACAACCAAAACAAAGTAGAACAGGATATGTAAACTCAGAATCAACAAAGGATTTTTTTGTTGATGATATTGAACATCCTTATAATGAGAAAAAAAGATTTGACTGGATTCGCGGATATCACGTTGGAGGAAGATCATTGCTTTGGGCAAGACAAAGTTACAGGTTAACTCCATATGATTTTGTAGCTAATAAAAATGATGGATATGGAGTTGATTGGCCAATCCGTTATAATGATTTAGCACCATGGTATGACTATGTAGAAAATTATATTGGAGTTAGTGGCGAAAACTTAAACTTAAATCAGTTTCCAGATCAAAAGCTTCTCAAACCAATGGAACTAAATTGTGTTGAAAAAGTTTTGCAAAAGTCAATTTCAAAAAGATATTCCAATAGACATATGACTATTGGAAGAGTTGCACACATAACAGAAGGTTCTAAACCTGGACTTGGAAGATCAAGTTGTCAATTCAGAAACAGATGTAGAAGAGGATGCCCATATGGAGCTTATTTTAGTAGTAACTCATCAACATTACCTGCAGCAGCTGATACTGGTAATATGACATTAAGACCAAATTCAGTAGTCTATGAAATAATTTATGATGAACATAAGAAAAAAGCAACTGGCGTAAAAATTATTGATTCAGAGACTAAGTTAACTTATGAGTTTAAGTCTAAAATTATTTTTATGTGCGCATCAACCGTTCCTACTACTTCTATTTTGATGCAATCTAAATCTAATAGATTTCCAAACGGACTTGGGAATGATTCAGGTGAGCTTGGACATAATATTATGGATCATCATTTTCAAATTGGAGCAGATGCTAACTATGAAGGTTTTGAGGATAAATATTACACAGGAAGAAGACCAAATGGTATTTATATTCCAAGATTTCAAAATATTGGTGGAAAAACTAATAGTAAAGATTTTTTGAGAGGCTACGGCTATCAAGGAGGTGCTAGCAGAACAAATTGGACTAAACTTGTTAAAGAGGCATCCTATGGTGAAAAACTAAAACAAGCTATCATACAACCAGGAAAATGGAAAATGGGATTAAATGGTTTTGGGGAAGTTTTGCCATACCATGAAAATAAAATGTATTTAAATTATGAGAATACAGATAAATGGGGACTTCCTACAGTCACTTTTGATGCAAAGCTCAGAGAGAATGAATTAAACATGAGAAAAGACATGCAATTAAAAGCTATGGAAATGTTGGATAATGCTGGCTTTAAAAATGTAAAACCATATGAAAGTTCTTATGCTTTAGGATTAGGTATTCATGAAATGGGTACAGCTAGAATGGGAAGAGATCCTAAATCATCAGTTTTAAATGGTTTTAATCAAATTCATTCAGTTAAAAATGTATTTATCACAGATGGTTCCTCTATGGCTTCATCTGGCAATGTTAATCCTTCACTAACTTATATGGCATTAACTGCTAGAGCTGTTGATTACGCTGTTAAGGAACTTAAAAACAACAAACTATAAAATGAATAGAAGAGATTTATTAAAAAAAGTTGGTTTAGGAATAGGTACATTGGCAGTAACTCCAGTGACTGTTAGTTTATTTCAATCATGCCAAAGTGATTTAGATTGGAATCCAATATTTTTCAAGGAAAATGAAATTAATTTCTTAATTGAATTATCAGATTTAATAATTCCAAGTTCTCAGGAAATTCCTGGAGCTAAGGAGCTAGAGTTAATTAAATTTACAGATATTTATATTAGTAAAGTTTTAAGCTTACAAGAGCAAAAAGTAGTCAGAGATTCATTTAATACCTTTAAATCAGAATACTTAAAAGATTCGGAAAAATCAAATTTAAATAGAATTGATTTAAACTCAATAACTAAGTTATTAGATTATTATTTAGTAGAAAACAAATCCAAGCATGGTATTTGGACTAATAATTCTATGACATCTAATAATTCCTTATGTTATTTATTTTTAAACTCATTTAGAAAACTTGTTATAACTGCATTTAAAACAAATCAATATATTGGAGAAAATGTATTAGCGTTTAGTCCAATTCCTGGAGAACAAAAAGGCTGTGTTGATTTAAAAGAAGTCACTAATGGCAGAGCTTGGACTATATAATATTGTAATATGATAAATAATTATTTGTTTTTATTTTTTTTTATTTTTTGTTCTTTTTCATTCTCTCAAGAAAAAGAGGATTTATTTAATATGATTGAACAGGAGAAGGAGCAAATTGAACTACTTCCTGAAAGAATTATTTTTACTCAAAGTCTACTTTGGGGTAAAAATGGGCTACTTAGGAAAACAGGAATTTCTCCACTAAATATTGAAAATAGAGAAAAAGAGCTTAAAATTAGAAAAACAATGTTGACCGCTCATCAAGCTATAGGATACCTTACATTAGCTTCAATGGTTGCACAAGGAATTATAGGTGGAAAGCTATACAATGGTCAAGATGATCTTTATAATACTCATAAAACAATGGGTAAAATCGTGAATATTGGATATTTTACTGGAGCAGGATTATCATTGTTCTCACCTCCTCCTTTAATAAATAAAAAGGTCAAGGGTCTGAATTCAATCAAAGCCCATAAGATGCTAGCCACTCTTCATTTTTCAGCAATGGTAGCTACAAATTATTATAAAGATAAAAATAAAAGTAATCACAAAGCTGCAGCTTACACCGCATTCGCAAGCTATGCAACCGCTGTTTTAGTTATTAAATTTTAATTATGTACAAATCTATATTCTTTTTAATATTTATTTCCATTTCTAATTTATCTGCTCAAAATGAAAATAAATGGATGTTAGATAGTAAAGAGTCTGTTATTGAGTATAACGCTAAGCATCTTCTTCATGCATGGTCAGGAATCAATAATGATGTAAAAGGAGTTTTTTTAGAAGAATTTAAAAGCAAAATTGCTATATCAGCTAATATAGCTGATTTTGACAGTGGAATTAGTAATAGAGATTCTAATGCGATTAGAGTTTTGAATGCATTGAATTTTCCTAGTGTAAAGTTTTTTTCAAATGAAATTTTGATTTCTTCAGATACAATTGAATTAAAAGGTGAGTTAGATTTTCATGGTAAAAAAATTAATAAGATCGTTAACGCATCTTATATTAAAGGAATTGATAATTTAACAATTGAAGGTGATTTTTCGATTGTTTTGACAGATTTTGAGATCAAATTACCATCATTAATGCTTGTGAAAATGGATGACTTAGCAAAAATTAATTTTAAACTAATTTTCAAAAAAAGTAATTAATTTAATCTTGCCACTCAGCTATAAAAAGATTTGTGTCTCTAGTACCGTTATTATTTCTATTTGATGAAAAAGCTAATTTCTTTCCGTCTCTAGAAAAAACAGGAAATGCATCAAATGTTTCACTATGTGTAATTCTTTTTAAGTTTTTACCATCAATGTCAATCATATAAAGATTAAAAGGAAATCCTCTTTCTGCTTCAAAATTTGATGAAAATAGAATTTTTTCACCAGAAGGATGAAATACAGGACTCCAATTTGCATTACCAAGGTCTGTTAATTGCCGAAGTTCACTTCCATCAGAATTACATATGTATAGTTCCATATTAGTAGGTTGTACTAAGCCTTGTTTAAGTAAACCTTTATATTCTTCAATTTCTTTTTCAGTTTTTGGTCTTGAGGATCTGAAAATTAATTTTGAACCATCAGGTGAGAAGAATGCTCCACCATCATAACCTAAATCAAATGTTATTTGTTTGACGTCTGTTCCATCAATGTTCATTGTGTATAAATCTAAATCCCCATTTCTAGTAGATGTAAAAACTATTTTATCGCCCACTGGAGAAACAGTTGCTTCTGCATCATATCCGACTTGATCAGTTAGTTTGTTTTTGATTTCTCCATTTAAATCAGAAACATAAATATCAAATGAGTCATATATAGGCCAAACATATTTACCTTCTTTTCTTAAAGGAACCTCTGGACACTTTTCATTGTCTTCGTGAGTAGAGGCATAAAGGATATGTTCATTGTCAGGAAGAAAATAAGAACATGTAGTTCTTCCAAGTCCAGTACTTACCATCTTAGGATCATTGTTTTTAAATGTTTGATCAGCATTCATTAAAAACATTTGATCACACTCAACGTTCCAATTCTTATTGTTAGACTGGAAAATTAATTGTTTATCATCAAAACTCCAATAAGCTTCTGCATTATCGCCTCCGAAAGTAACTTGTCTTAAAGTTTTGAAATTCACTTCATCTTCAAAAATTAAAGGGTTTGAATTTTCTTTTTTTGTTTGACAAGAAAACAGTCCAAATAAAATTATAATTAGAGATAATTGTTTCATGTTTTAAAGTTGTAATTTGCGCAAAAATATACAAATTATGAGAAACCAGTTGACTTCTATCATTTTCTTATTAATTTTTTCAATTTCCTGTACATCAACTTCTAAATATTCTAATCAAATTATATCAGATTTAACTTTTTTATCGTCTGATGATTTAGAAGGAAGAGCCACTGGAAGTGAAGGAGAGAGAATCGCTGCAAAATATATTTCTGAGAGATTTAAGAATTTAAATATTGAAGCTAAAGGAATAGATAGTTATTTACATCCTTTTTCATTTAAACCAAAATCTCATCCACATGAAGAAATAAAATTTAATGATTCTTTGAAAAATAATGGTATTACAGGAAATAACGTAATAGGTTTTTTGGATAATAATTCATTAAATACAATTGTTATTGGTGCACATTATGATCATTTAGGTTTGGGAGATGAAGGATCTTTGTATAGAGGAAGTGAAACTAAAATTCATAATGGTGCTGATGATAATGCAAGTGGCGTTTCACTAATGCTGGATTTGGCTGGAAAACTAGTTGATATTAATAAGAATAATAATTATTTATTTATTGCTTTTTCAGGAGAAGAAATGGGTCTTTTAGGATCGAATTTCTTTGTAAAAAATCCAACGATCGATATTTTATCTATTAACTACATGATAAATATGGATATGGTGGGAAGATTAAATGAAGAAAAATCTCTTGCAGTTTACGGGCTTGGAACGTCTCCTATATTCAAACAAACTATTAAATCTAATAATGAAGTTTTTAAAATAATTGAAAATGAGTCTGGAGTTGGACCATCTGATCACACATCATTTTATTTACAAGATATTCCTGTTTTACATTTTTTCACTGGACAGCATGAGAATTATCATAAGCCTAGTGATGACAGTGATTTGATTAATTATGAAGGTTTAGATTTGATTTCAAACTATATATTTTCTATAATTTCAGATCTTGATGATAATGGAAAGTTGCCATTTAGAAAAACTAAAAATGAAAGTCAAGAATCACCAAGATTTAAAGTGTCGTTGGGTGTTATTCCAGATTATTTGTATGATGGCAAAGGAATGAGAATTGATGGAGTTTCATCTGGAAGACCTGCAGAAAAAGCAGGATTTATAAAAGGTGATATTATTACTAAATTAGGAGAATCTAAAATAGAAGATATGATGTCTTATATGAAAGCTCTATCTAAATTGAAAAGTGGTGATTTAGTAAAAGTTGAATATAAAAGGGATAATACCATATCTTCAAAAAATGTTACTTTCTAGTATAATCTAGATTTAATATTTAAATAGTTTTCTTAACTTATAGTTTTGATATGAAAAAACTATTTTTTATAATTTCATTCCTTATTTTTTCGTGTTCCGAAAATAAAGTGTCAATTGATATTCCAACTCTCTCCAAGTATAATATCATTTCAGATTATTCTGATGTTGCAGATACATTAAATGTTTATTTAAACAAAGCTGTAGGGATAAGTTTAGAGATATCGGATAAGCAGAAAAAAAGATCAATAATTTTAGTTGAAAAAACTGATTTAAATAAAGATTTTATTTCTATTGATTATAAAGATTCTTTAATTACAATTTCGGCTAATAATAAGAGAAATTTATATTATGCTACATATGATTTTATTGAGAAATTTTTGAATGTAAATTGGTTATCTAATGATTTCACCTACTATGAAGATTTAAAATCAATAAATTTCCCAAAAAACTATTCATATTATTTTGAGCCTCCTGTTTTGACAAGAACAGTTCATTCAAAACTATTTTATAAAGATTCGGTTTTTGCAGATAAACTAAAAGTTACTAATGAAGCTTTTCCAAGATATGTACCATCTGCTAGAGTTCATACTTTTCATCGTTTTCTTCCCTACGAAGTTTTTTACGATAAAAATCCGGAATACTATGCTTTAAGAAATGGCAAAAGATTACCAACTCAACTATGTTTGACAAATACTGACGTTTTAAAAATTGTTAAGGACAGTGTAAACTCTTTTTTTAATAAATTCCCAAATTCAGATGTAATTTCTGTAAGTCAAGATGATAACACACAATATTGTCAATGCGATAAGTGTTCAAAAATTGATAATCAGGAAGGAAGTCCCGCTGGAACTATGATACACTTTGTTAATGCTGTAGCTGAATCATTTCCCAATAAAACAATATCTACACTAGCTTATCAATACACTAGGAAACCCCCTAAAGTTAAGCCTATTGAAAATGTTTTAATAACATTATGCTCTATTGAATGTAATAGAAGTGTTCCAATAGAATTAGGCTGTAAAGATTTTAGTTCTGATTTGAAAGGTTGGTCACAATTAACGGATAATATTAGAATTTGGGATTATACAACTCAGTTTACAAATTTTTTGGCACCTTTTCCTAATTGGGGAACTATAAAACCAAATATAAATTTGTTTGTTGATAATAATGCTAAATGGATTTTTGAACAACATTCAAATAATGATAGTGAGCTATTTGAACTTAGAAGTTATATTATGGCAAAGCTACTTTGGAATCCAAATTTAGATTTCCAGACGTTGTTAAATGAATTCAATAATAAATATTATGGTAATGGTGGTAAGTATATTTCTGAATACGTAAATAGTATACAAAATCAAATTGATAATACTTCTTTTTTTCTTTTTTTATATGGAGATCCTTCTCAAGGGTTTGATTCTTTTTTAAGTCCTGAAAATCTTTTAAACTATGACATATTGTTTAACAAAGCTCTAAGCAGTGTTGAGTTAGATTCAGAATATTACAAAAGAATTCTGAGATCAAAAATTTCTATTGATTATGCAGTTTTAGAATCTTACAGAAAAAATTTTTCTGATTTATATCAATTAACCAAAACAGAAAATGACATAAAAAGTATAAATCCTAAATTGATAAGGAGACTTAATGCTTTCAGTAAGACTTGCAACGATAATGATATAACTTTAATGAATGAAATGGGTTTCACTGTTTCTGATTATATCGTTAACTATAGAAAGGCCTTAAAAACTGCAATTAAAGAAAATCTGGCAAGTTTTAAGGATGTTACATTACTTACAGTTCCTAAAAAATATGCAAATGAAGATCCTAAGGTATTAACTGATGGTGCTTTGGGCGGAAATAGTTTTTATTCTAATTGGTTAGGTTTTGAGGGGAATAATTTAAATGCTGTAGTAGATTTGGGTGAGTTAAAAGAAATAAAATCACTAAGCATGAATTTTCTTCAGGTGACTAATCATATTGTCTTTTTTCCAGTACAGGTAGAATTCTTTTATTCTGATGACAATTTAAAATGGAAAAGTTTAGGAAAAGTTTCTAACAAATCTGATCTGTCTCCAAAAAGTAAAGTAAATGATATCCAAACATTTTCGATTAATGCAGGGGAATTAAAAGCCAGGTATATAAAAGTAATTGCAGACAACATGAGTAAAGCACCTATATGGCACCATGGCGCTGATTTGCCTTCTTGGATATTTGCAGATGAATTAATAATCGAATAATTAAAATACTATGAAAAAATATATATTATCCATTGATGCTGGTACAACTAGTTCAAGAGCTATTTTATTTGATAAAAATGGAAAACAAATTTCAATATCACAGTTTGAATTTACTCAGATTTTCCCCAAAGAATCTTGGGTTGAGCACGATCCAATTGAAATATGGAATACTCAATTGAAAGCAATCCATGATGTGATTAATAAATCTAAGATCAGCATTGATGAAATTGATTCAATTGGTATTACAAACCAAAGAGAAACAACAGTTGTATGGAATAAACATACTGGAAAACCTGTATATAATGCTATAGTTTGGCAAGATAGAAGAACTGCTCCTTTTTGTGATGAATTAGAGGGTTTAGGAAAAGCGAATACTTTTTATAACAAAACAGGATTACTATTGGATGCTTATTTTTCTGGAACAAAAATTAAATGGATTTTAGATTCAGATTTATCTATAAGACAAGCTGCTGATAATGGGGACCTTTTATTTGGTACAATTGACACATGGCTTATTTGGAACTTAACTAACAAAAAAATACATGCCACTGACTGTACAAATGCTAGTAGGACATTGCTTTTTAATATTCATACTTTAAGTTGGGATAATGAGTTGTTATCACTTTTAAATGTTCCAAAAAAAATGCTTGCTAAAGTATTTGATAGTTCAGAAAAAATTGGAACTACTGATTTAGATGTTTTAGGTTTTGAAATTCCCATTTGTGGAATTGCAGGTGATCAACAAGCTGCATTATTTGGTCAAATGTGTATTGAACCAGGAGATGTAAAAAATACATATGGAACAGGCTGTTTTTGTATGATGAATACTGGAAATAAACCAGTTAAATCTAATAATAGAATGTTAACCACTATTGGTTGGAAAATTGGTAATAACACGGTTTATGCTTTAGAAGGCAGTGTGTTTATTGCCGGAGCAATAGTTCAATGGTTAAGAGATCAATTAAATATTATTGATGATGCTTCTGAAATTGAAGATTTAGCAAAGACAGTAGATAATAATGGAGGCGTTACTTTTATCTCTGCTTTGTCTGGACTTGGTGCTCCGTATTGGAATCCTAATGCCACAGGTGCGATTATGGGAATAACCAGAGGAACAAAAAAAGGACATATAGCAAGAGCAGCTTTGGAGGCAATTGCTTTGAGATCTAGGGAAATAATAATTGAAATGCAAAAAGATTCAGGAACTACTTTTGATAAATTAAAAGTTGACGGAGGAGCAAGTAATAATAATCTTTTAATGCAAATCCAATCTAACTTGTTACAAGCTCAAGTAATTAGACCTAAAATAACTGAGACCACTGCTTTAGGAGTCGCTTTCTTTTCAGGATTAGCAACAGGATTTTGGAGTTCGATTGATGAGATAAAAAATATTTGGGAGGTAGAAAAGAAATTTGATCCTCAATTGCTAGAATATGATAAAAAAGTTGTTTCAAATTGGGAAAGTAGAATTAAAAAAGTTCTTTAGAATTGAATAGATCCTCGAACATTAAACTATTAAATTATAATAAAAAATATGATTTTATTATAATTGGTGGTGGTGCTTCTGGACTGGGCTGTGCTTTAGATGCCTCATCAAGAGGGTATTCTGTCGTTTTACTAGAAAAATTTGATTTTTGTAAAGGTACATCCTCAAGAAGTACTAAACTTATTCACGGAGGAGTTAGGTATTTAGAGAAGGGGCAAATTGGATTAGTATATGAAGCTTTAAAAGAAAGAGATATATTGAAAAAAAACGCTTCTCATCTAGTTAAACAAATTGGTTTTTTAATTCCTGTTTATAATTATTTTATTAAATTTTATTATTATTTGGGATTAAAAGTATATGATTTTATTTCTGGAAATTTAAGTTTTAAAAAATCAAAAATAGTTAATAGAAATAGTGCAATTGAATTAGTGCCTAATGTAGCTAAGGAAAAATTAAAAGGAGGAGTTGTTTATTTTGATGGTCAATTTGATGATTCAAGATTAGGAATTGATATAGCTCTAACCTGTGAGTCACATAATGCTATTCTTCTTAACTACATGTCAGTTGAGTCATTAATCAAAAAAAACGGAAAAATTAAAGGAGTAGTTGCAAATGACTCTGTTAATAATAATACATTTTCTGTTTTAGGTGAGAATGTTATTAATGCAACTGGAGTTTTTTCTAAATCAATAATGAATATGGATTCTATTAAATTAGAATCTGTTATAAGACCTAGTCAAGGGGTTCACTTGGTAATTGACAAAAGCTTTTTAAAAGGTAGTTTTGGAATATTAGTTCCAAAAACCTCAGACGGAAGAGTATTATTTGCTATCCCATGGTTGGACCATGTAATTATAGGAACTACAGATTCTATTGTTGATAAACCTTCATTTAATCCACTAGCAACTCAAAATGAAATTAATTTTATTTTAGAAAATATTAAAAATTATTTAGAAGTTTATCCGAATAAAAATGACATTAAAAGTGTTTTTGTTGGTCTTAGACCATTAGTAGCTAGTAATTCTAACTCAAAATCAAAAGATTTATCGCGAAAACATAAAATATTAGTAAGCGACTCAGGTTTGGTAAGTGTTATTGGAGGTAAATGGACAACATATAGAAAAATGGCAGAGAAAGTAATTGATTTAACGCTGAAAAATACAGATTTACCATTTGTAAAATGTAATACCTCTAATTTGAAAATTAAGAACGGTTTAATTAATATAGATTTTTCAAAAGAATCTTTAAGTGACGATTTTTTCCTATCTAAGGAACTGATAATTCATTATGTTGAAAATGAAATGGCATTAAATTTAGACGATATTATGTCACGTCGATCTAGATGCTTATTTTTAAATATCAAGGAAAGTATTAGAATTGCTCCAAAGGTTGTTCAAATCATGTCAAAGGAACTTTTTAAAGATGAAGTTTGGGTAAAAGATCAACTTCAATCTTTTTATAATTTAACAAATATTAATAAAATATAATATGGACTCTATTTTAGCTGAATTTATTGGAACATCAATTCTTCTATTACTTGGGATTGGAGTAAATGCAAATACTAGTTTGAAAAAAACAATTGGCAGTGATAATTCGAATTGGATTTTAGTTAGTATGGCCTGGGGACTTTCGGTATTTGTTGCTGTTTTTATTACAGGTCAATTTAGTGGAGCTCATTTAAATCCAGCGGTGACTCTAGGGTTAGCAATTGCAGGGAAATTTTCTTGGTCATTAGTTCCAGGATATATACTAATTCAACTTATTGGAGCAATGTTTGGTAGTTGGTTAGCTTATATTGTTTATATAGACCATTTCAGAGTCACAAAAGATGAGGATAAAGTAAGAGGTTCGTTTTGTACTGGACCTGCGATTAGAAATTATAAAAACAATTTTTTTAGTGAAACTATTGCATCCTTTATTTTAGTTTTTGCCATATTTTATATAGTTGAACCTAATTTAAAAATTGAAGGTGAAGTTGTTAATTTTGGATTAGGAGCTCTTGATGCTCTTCCAGTTGGTATTCTGGTTTGGGTTATAGGAATGACACTTGGTGGAACCACTGGTTTTGCTATAAATCCAGCTAGAGATTTTGGCCCTAGATTAGTTTATTCATTACTTCCAAGAAAGAACAAAAATGCTGATTGGTCTTACAGTTGGATCCCTGTTATGGGACCTTTTGTTGGAGCAATCTGCGCAGGTCTATTATATAACTTTATAATGTAATGGTTAATCAAAAACACATCCCTTGTATTGCAGGATCTACAGGTTTGGTTGGTTCTCATTTATTAAAAAACTTATCAAATATTTACCCAAGAGTTATTTCTTTAACTAGAAAAAAAGTTAATTATTCAAAACCTAATATTCAAAATATTATAGTTGATTTTGATGATCTTAAAATTGAAAGTGTTTTTAAAGATGTTGATCATCTATACATAGCTTTAGGAACAACAAGAAAAAAAGCAGGAAGTGCTTATAATTTTAAAAAAGTAGATTATCATTATTGCATCAATTTAGCGAGGATTGCAAATGATTGTGGAGTGAAAAGTATTTCTATAATATCATCTGTAGGATCAGATCCTAATTCATCTTTTTTATACCCAATGACTAAAGGATTGATTGAAAAAGACATATCCAAAATTTCGTTACACCACTTAAGTATTGTAAGGCCAGGAATAATTTTAGGCAAAAGAAATGAAAGTAGAATTGGAGAGAAAATTGGAAAAGTTATATTTTCTTTAATTGATAAACTTCTTTTTGGAAAGCTTTCTAAGTATAAAAGCATCTCTGCTGACAATATTTCAAAAGCAATGATTTATCAAGTTGTTAATTCTTCACCTGGTGTAAATATTCTTGAATATAAGGAGTTAATAAATAGTTCAAATAGTTTTGATGATCTTATAAAACTTGATTGATAGAATTATTTACATTTGCCAGAAATTTTAGTTGATGCTAAACATACATAATCTTTCTGTTTCTTTTTCAGGCGAATATTTATTTAAAGAAATTTCATTCAAATTAATATCTGGTGATAGAGTAGGCCTAATTGGAAAAAATGGAGCTGGAAAATCAACATTATTAAAACTTTTATCTAAAGAAACTGAGATGGATTCAGGTTCTATAGCCTATGAAAAAGATTTAAAAATCGGATTTCTAAAACAAGATATTGATTTTGATAAAGGGAGAACGGTCTTAGAAGAGGCTTATCAAGCTTTCAGTGAAATCAAAAGCCTTGAACAAAAGCAAAATGAAATTAACACTCAGTTAAGTGAGAGAACAGACTATGAAAGTGATTCATACTTAGAGTTAATTAATGATTTAAGTGATGTTAATGATAGATATGAATTAATAGGTGGATATAATTATCAAGGACATACTGAAAAAATATTACAAGGTCTTGGGTTTAAAAGAGATGATTTTCAAAAAAGTACAGATACTTTTTCAGGTGGTTGGAGAATGAGAATAGAACTAGCTAAGTTGTTACTTCAAAGCAATGATTTACTATTGTTAGATGAGCCTACAAATCATTTGGATATAGAATCAATAATATGGCTTGAAAACTTTCTTAAATCATTTATAGGAGCAGTAGTTATTGTTTCACATGATAAGATGTTTTTAAACAATGTTACTAATAGAACTATTGATATTTCCTTGGGAAGGATTTATGACTTTAATAAACCATATTCAAAATATTTAATTTTAAGAGAAGAAATAAAATCTCAACAAATTAGCGCTCAAAAAAATCAAGAAAAACATATTCAACATACAGAGAAATTGATTCAAAAGTTTAAAGCCAAAGCTTCCAAGGCGTCAATGGCTCAATCTCTTATGAAGAAGATTGATAAAATTGATAGAATTGAAGTAGATCAAGATGATAATAGTGTCATGAAATTAAACTTTAATATTTCAATCAATCCAGGAAAAGTTGTAACTGAAATTGAAAATTTATCAAAGAGTTATGATGATAATAAAGTATTGTCTAATGTGAATTTGCTTATTGAAAGAAAAAGTAAAATTGCATTTGTTGGACAAAATGGACAGGGTAAATCAACTTTAGCTAAAATTATGGTGGGAGAGCTTGCACCATCTACAGGAAATTCAAAATTAGGTCATAATGTTCAAATTGGATATTTTGCTCAAAATCAAGCTGAATATTTAGATGGTACTAAAACTGTTTTACAAACAATGATAGACTCCGCAAATGAAACAAATAGATCTAAAGTCAGAGATGTGTTGGGATCTTTTTTATTTAAAGGCGATGATGTTGAAAAATATGTAAGAGTACTTTCTGGTGGTGAAAGAAACAGATTAGCACTTGCTAAACTTCTTTTACAGCCTTTTAATGTGTTAGTTATGGATGAGCCAACTAATCATTTAGATATTAAATCTAAAAGTGTTTTAAAACAAGCACTGATTAAGTTTGACGGAACTCTTATTTTAGTATCACACGATAGAGATTTTTTACAAAATCTAACTAATAAAGTTTATGAATTTAAAAGTCAAAACATTAAGGAGTATTTAGGTGATATTGATTTTTACTTAAATCAACGAAAAATTGAGGATTTCAGAGAAATTGAAAAGAAAGATAAAGTAGTAAGTATAAAAAAGAATAAGAACGTAGATAATTCACTTGATAGGGAGTTAAAAAAAAGAATTAGTAATATTGAAAGTAAAATTTCTCGATTAGAAAATGAAATTTCAATTATCGATAAAGATCTTCATGATGATTATGAGAAAACAATTTCCAGAGATAATTTCTTTACAAAGTATGAAAAGAAAAAATCTGATTTAGATTCTTTAATGAAAAAATGGGAAAAACTAAGTTTGTCTTAAAATTATTAACTTTATAGTTAATCTAATTAAAATTAAATGTGTGAATTAACTAGTGAAGAGCTATGGCTTGTGATTAGACTTTATGCTTTTGCTTTATCTCCAGTTTTTTTGGGTTTATATTATTTAATTAAAAAAAATATTTCTTACAATACAGCTTTAATTTTATGCTCAACTTTCTTTATCTGTGCGGCTGGATTTGAATTATGGCTTACTTATGGTCTATTTGATGGTCTACCTGTTAGTGAAAGAAGATCAGAAGCTTTAAACTGTGCTATTCCTCAAGATTTAAATTGGGTTTTAAATTCATTAGGTGATGTTTTTATTGTTTGGATTGGGTTATTTCTAGTTAAGAAAATATTTAATAAAACTATTGATCAATTTAAAAAATGGAACTGGTCTGTTTTTCTTGTCCTACTTGTTTGGTTTGTAGCACAAAATATTTATGTAGAAGTATTCATTTATCATTTGCAACTAGGTTCAAGTGGAGATTTATCATGGGGACCCTTAATGCCATTCGGCTCGTATTTTAATCCAACTCTTTTTGAAATTTCTGGAAGACCTGTTACTTTTCAATCTCAATTAACTTGGGTACTAATGACCCCTATAATATATTTTTTAACACTATATTTTAATAATAAAAACACTAATTCAAATGTTTAAACGTTTACTTTTTTTGTGTATTGTAATTTTAGTTTCCTGTTCAAAAGATGACTCTTTTGAAGAAGAAATAATGACTGTTGATAAATTTGCAAGAGTAGTTGGCTATTTACCCTCTTACAGATTTGATTCAAATGAAAAAATTGATTATTGTAAATTAACTCACTTAAACCTTGCATTTGCTAATCCTGGTTCTAATGGTAAACTAATCATTAATGATTTCAGCGGAGTAGTGGTAAGAGCTAGAAATGAAAATAGTAATATAAAAATTTATATTTCTATTGGTGGTGGGTATTTGACAGATGAACAAGCTTCAATCTGGTCTAATTCAATTGATATTAAGGACAATAGACCTATTATAATTAATGAGATAGTTAATTTTGTTGTTGACAATAGTTTAGATGGTGTTGATGTTGATTTGGAGTGGCAATATGTTACATCTGGATACAGTGATTTTGTGATTGAGCTAAAAAGTGCTTTGTCAACAAAAGGAAAGAGTATGACAGCTGCACTGCCTGGAACAACGAAATTTGATAATATAACAGAAGAGGCTTTACAAACATTTGACTTTATTAATATAATGGCTTATGATTTTACTGGTCCGTGGAATCCAACTGCTTCAGGGCAACATAGTTCATATAATAATGCTGTTGAGTCAATAAATTTTTGGAAAAACACTGGAATTTCTCAAAGTAAATTAACATTGGGAGTTCCTTTTTATGGTTATGATTTTTCTAATTCTTCAAATGTTACATCATTTACTTTTGGACAAATGATTTCTACTAATAATTCGTATTCCGAAATTGACAATGTTGGTATGAAATACTACAATGGAAGACCTACTATAAAATCAAAAGTAAAACTTGCTAGTGAACAAGTTTCTGGGATCATGATTTGGGAACTTGGTCAGGATTCTTTTTCTGATTATTCCTTGCTTAAAACTATTCATAAAGAATATAATAATCTTGGTTTTAAAACTAGTGGCCTCTGTTTAGATTAGTTTTTATGTAACTTCAGACTTACTTTCATCGATTTTTAAATATTCTTTGTTTTCTAAAATATCTTTAATAGTTTGTATTGTTTCATAAAGATCAATAAAACTCACATATAGAGGAGAAAACCCTAATCTAATATTATTTTCTGGTCTAAAATCTGGAATTATTTTTTTTCTTTTTTGACCTCCTTTAACAAGAAGTTTACAAATCCTCCAAGCTTCTTTATGTTGAATTGTAATGTGAGAACCTCTAGAGCTAGATTCAATTGGAGACGCTATTTTTACATCAAATTTATATAGCTCATTATTTATTATTTTAATTAAATACTCTCCTAATTCAATACTTTTATTTCTAATATTTTTTATTCCTGCTTCAAGTACAATATCCAGTCCAGTATTTACAGGAATTAATGAAAGTACAGACGGAGTTCCAGCGTTAAATTTATTTATATTGTCAGCAGGTTTATACTTGTTTTCAAAATTAAAAGGTTTTGAATGTCCAAACCATCCTTTTATAGGATTTTGCATATGGTTCAATATATCTTTAGATACATATAGAAACGATGGTGAACCTGGCCCACCATTTAAAAACTTATACGTACAACCAATAGCAGCTTTTGTTTTAGATGCTTTAACATCAATATCTATAACTCCAATTGCATGACTACAATCCCAAACAATTATACTTTTATTTCTTTCAGCAAATTCATTTAATTCTTTTATGGGGTACAAGAACGAGCTTTTGTATGTCACAAGACTTAAACAGTATATCCCAGGATTTTCTTGAATTGTTTTTTTTAAAATATTAATATCACAGCTTAAATTACTTTCATAATCTATTATAGTAATTTCATTCTTTTCAGTGTATTCTTTTAATCCTTCAATTATGTAAATATCACTAGGAAAGTTTAAATTGTCAGTTACTAGGTTTTTTTTGAATTGATTGCTTTTTAAAAGAGAGTATAATATTTTATATAAATTCACTGAAGTTGATTCGCCGACTAAAACTTCATCATTATCAGAGTTAATTAATTTTGACATTTTTAAATTAATTTTTTCAGACATTTTTAACCAAGTATCATTCCAGCTTCGTATTAAGTTCTGACCCCATTGCTTGTTAATTACTTCATTTAAGTTTTCAATACTTTTAAGAGGAAGTTTTCCTAGAGAATTTCCATCTAGATATATTTCGTTTGAATTATTTAAAAACTTTGATTTAAAATTTTTTAAATCATCATGTCTATCTTTTTCTAATGCAATTTTTCTGAAATCCATTTTTAAAAATTTTTAAAGTAAGGTTTGATGATTTTAACCCATTGTTTATACATTTTTTTACTAGGGTGTAATCCGTCTTCAGCTATTAATGAATTATTATTTAGAGCCTTTCTTGATATTTCTGTTATATTAAAAAATGTAATATTATTTTTTTTGCACTCATCAAAAATTATTTCATTAAATGCATCAATCTCTTCAGTAATTATATTTCTATCTCTGTCTTTTGCAAAAGGAGTAACTCCCCAGTCAGGAATTGAAACAACAATAACTCTTTCCTTTTTGTAATTAGCGTATTCAATTGATTTATTTAAAAGGATAATAAATCCTTCCTTAAAATTTTTTACACTTCTTCCCCTGTATTGATTATTTACACCAATTAATAACGATACAAAGTCAAATTTTTTATTAAAATCTATTTTATTTAAAGTATCAATTAATTGATCAGTAGTCCATCCAGATTTTGCTATAATAACAGGTTTGTTTAATTTCTTTTTTAAAGAATTAGATAATTGAACTGGCCAACTTTCAGTTTCTTTAACGCTTTCTCCAATAGTATAGCTATCTCCTAAAGCTAAATAAGAATAATTTAAATCCTTAGTTTGGCTAAACGATATTAAAGGAATTGTTAAAATTAATATTAAAAACTTTTTCATCAAATTTCTATTCCTTTGAATTTTTCAAGTTAACAAGAAATGATTTTTGTTCATCGTTAAGTCCATCAGCAGTGAAAATAGAAATACCACTTGCACCATTTTCTTTAGAAATATTATAGGCTTTTTCAAAATCACCAGGGTTTTTTAGTGCTCCGCTGTAAAGTCCAGAATGAATTGGGAAGTCTACATCACTAACGCCTTGTTTTGTCGCAAATCCGATCCAGTTAATATTTTCTCTGTAGAAATTATTATATAACATTGGATATGCAGAATCTAAATTCCAATCATCCCAAGCTTGTCTTACCATTTGTCTAGACATTTCTGGAAAAGGGAATACAGCTGCACTAACTTTTTTATTTTTTAAATGTGCTATTTCTACAATTTCATTTACTAAACTAGTTATAGCGTTTAATCTAAACTGTCTCCACTCGTTGGATAACTCAGGGTTTTTTAAATCTAATGGATCTTTATTGAAGATTTCTTTAAATTTTTTTCTAGCAATAGGATGGTAGCCGTAATCGTATTCAGGCAGCTCAACTTCTTGCACAATGTTATATTTTGGTTGCAAGTCTGCACCCAAAATAACGTCAGGATATCTTACGTAATCCAAATGGACTGAAGCAAGACCATCGACCTCCATTAGTTTTTTTGCATTATTTATAATATGATTTCTTGCATCGGGATGAAATGGACTTAGCCATTGATAATAATTAACATAAGCCCTGTATTCTAATGAATTATCACCATTTCTGTTAACTTGATACCAGTCAGGATTTTTGTTGGCAATCGTATCACCAGGTCTATTTACAGTCCACATCCATCCGTGAATTTTTATTTTCTTTTTGTTGGCTATTGGTATGATTTTTCTTAGAACATCCGCAGATCCGTGAACTAAAACTTCTGTTATACCCAAAGAATCATAATAATTTATTTTTTTCTCCCAACTTTCTTGAACAAACTTATTACCTGCTCCAGTCCAAGTACTTATTGTAAAAGTATTTTCTTTAATTTCATTATCACAATTAACTAATAAAATTGAAATAGTTAGAATTAGTAGTCTCTTAATCATAATTTACATATTAATTTTTCCTGATTCATTTATTGAAAATTTTATATTGCCATCAGTTACAGACAAAATAAACCCATTCTTAGTTTTTAAAAAATTACAAGAATTTTCTCTATTGTCAAATTCTTTTATTTTAAAATTTATAAAAGTGTCAGTCTTTGAATTTTTTAAATACTTTAAATTACCAAAAGACACTTCTCTAAACAATGCATAGAGCATCTGTTTTGTAATTTCTTCTTTTGGTATAGTGTACTTATAATTATTCTCTGAAAAAACTAGATAACCCCAATTCTCAGGAAGATGCATGTTTATGGTTCCTTGTTGAGACCAAACCCAATTATATTCTGGAAGATATTTGTTATTTATCTTCTTTCTTGAGTATTTACCATTGTTTAATTCGTAATCCCAATTTACTCTTGAAAAATTTATCCTCCAAACGTCCCCTGATTTTGGATAATCATAATCTAATGGTCTTTTTAATTTTGATATTTTATTTAGAGGAATTGCCATTTCAACAGTCCAGTAATTGTCAATATTGTTAGGATCATTGATTGTTCCATTTATATTTACTGCTGATTTTAATTTTGCAATGTTCCAGCTGTTATCTGCTTTACCTTTTAATCTGTAAGGTCTATTTAAGTATAAATCCCAAATTGTTCCCAACGCATTTATTTCTATTTCACCATAACTAAACACATGATTATTAGGGTTGATAAAGATTTCAAAGTCGTTATTATAGTAGATTACAGCGTCTCTTTTAGTAATATCTCCCCAAATATGATTTTCGTATAGTTTAGCAAAAACATATAAATAGTTTTCATCCCATAGTAATTTTACGTTTGTTTTTTGTTTTGGAATTTTTATTCCTTCTATATCAATAAAATCCTCACTATAACTGGCGTTTTCCCATATTTTTTCTTCGTCCTTACCATCAATTAAAATTGACTCAGATATTTTGCTTACAACATAATGCTTAGGGATAATTATTTTATTACTTAAGTCAACTTCAATAGTTTGATCCTTTTGGCATCCAAAAAAAATAATTGATAAAATCAATAAAAAAAATATCCTCATTTAATTAAAAATATAAATATGTATTAGTAATTTAAAGTTATTAAATATTACTTATTTATTATGAGAATCTTTCTTTTTATATATTTTTTATTGTTGAGTTTAGTTTCAGAAGAAATAAAAGTAATTTCTTATAACATTAGATACAATAACCCAAATGACGGTAAAGACATATGGGAAAATAGAAGAACTACAATCGTTGATTTCATTAAAAATGAAAACCCTGATTTTTTAGGTTTACAAGAAGTAAATCATTCGCAATTACTGTTTTTAAATTCGAATTTAATAAATTACTCTTATGTTGGTGTTGGAAGAGATGACGGAAAAACAAAAGGTGAGTACAGTCCAATATTTTACAATAAAAATTTATTTGAATTAATAAAGTCAGATACTTTTTGGCTTTCTTCAACTCCAGACCAAATTTCTGTTGGATGGGATGCTTCTATGGAGAGAATTTGCACCTACGCATTGTTTCAGTCTAAATCAAATAACAAAAATATTTGGGTTTTTAATACTCATTTTGATCATATTGGAGTTGAGGCTAGAGAAAAATCAGCGGATCTTATAATTAATATGATTAGTAAATTAACTGATTCAGAAGATTATATTGTTCTCACGGGAGATTTTAATTTATCAGATAATTCAAGGCCGATAATGAATCTTCAAAGCAATTTTAATGACACAAATAAATCTTTAAAAAAAACCGATAAATCATACGGAACATTTAACAGTTTTAAATTAAACTTTATTTCAAAAAATAGAATAGATTATGTTTTTGAAAAAAACTTTAAACTTATAGATTCACGTCATATTTTAGTTAAAACACCCGATGGTCGCTGGGCTTCTGATCATAATCCTGTTTTAGCTAAACTTAAACTTTAATTAAATGAACGAACCACTTGCAGAAAGGTTAAGACCAAAAAAACTAGAAGATTACATAAGTCAATCTCATTTAGTTGGAGAAAAAGGAATCTTAACTCAGCACATTAAAAGAGGGTTAATTCCTTCTATTATATTTTGGGGACCACCTGGAATAGGAAAAACTACACTTGCTAATATTATAGCAATTGAATCTGAAAGACCATTTTATACTCTAAGTGCTATAAATTCGGGAGTAAAAGATATTCGTGAAGTAATTAATAAAGCAAAACAGAGTGGGGGATTATTTACAGCAAAAAATCCAATATTATTTATTGACGAAATCCATAGATTTAGTAAATCACAACAAGATTCGTTACTACAAGCAGTAGAAAAAGGCTGGGTTACTTTAATTGGTGCGACAACTGAAAATCCAAGTTTTGAGGTTATCTCGGCTTTATTATCAAGATGTCAAGTTTATACTCTGAATTCATTTAATAAAAACGATTTAGAATCTCTTTTAGAGCGAGCTGTGTCCAAAGACGAAGTATTGTCTAAAAAATCAATTAAACTTAAAGAAACTAATGCTTTATTAAAATTTTCTGGGGGTGATGCTAGAAAACTTCTAAATATCTTTGAATTGATAATAAACGCTCACCAAAGTAATGAGATAATTATAACAAATGATGTAGTTACTAGCATGATTCAAAATGACACTATTCATTATGATAAATCTGGTGATCAACATTATGATATTATTTCAGCTTTTATTAAATCGATAAGAGGAAGTGATCCCAATGCTGCGGTGTATTGGTTAGCTAGAATGATTCAGGGCGGGGAAGATGTCAAGTTTATAGCTCGAAGATTGATTATTCTTGCCAGTGAGGATATTGGTAATGCTAATCCTACCGCTTTGGTAATTGCTAATAATACATTTCAAGCTGTTTCTATAATTGGGAACCCTGAATCTAGAATAATTTTAAGTCAATGCGCTACCTATCTTGCATGTTCAGTGAAAAGTAATGCTTCATACAATGCAATAAATAAAGCCCAGCAAAATATAGAAGAAACTGGAAACATGTCTGTCCCGTTAGAAATAAGAAATGCACCAACTAAACTAATGAAAGAGCTAGGGTATGGCGAAAATTATAAATACGCTCACAACTTCAAAAATAATTTTGTTAGTCAAGAGTTTTTACCAGATAAAATTAAAGGGACTAAGTTCTATGAACCAGGAAATAACACAAGAGAAAATATACAAAGGGATTTTTTAAAGAATAATTGGAAAGATAAATACAGTTATTAAATATAAATGACATTAAAAATAGAAAGTATTTTTTTTTAAAATTATATTAAAAAATGCCCCAATAAATTTAGAGGGGCATTTTTTATGTTATTAAGTAAGCTAATTTTATTATTCAGGAATTCCTGATCCTCCAAATGGAGCCCAGTTAGCGTGAACCATTTTCCATCCGTCACCTGTTGAGATCCAGACTGCAGAAGCTCTTGTGCTGTAATCTACTTTCTCATTAGTTTCAGTGAAAGTGTATGCACCGTTTGCATAAAATCTTAAAACAGCTGTATTCATATCAGGAGA
>CAJJCV010000046.1 GCA_905182765.1 Cryomorphaceae bacterium BACL29 MAG-121220-bin8
TATCCAATGGGAGCTAGACTTATGTCTGGGCATACTCATTTACACGAAAAATTAGAAATTGAATTAGCGGATTTCGTTAATAAAGAAAAGGCATATGTTCTAAACTTTGGATATCAAGGGATTTTATCTGCAGTAGATTCATTAGTATCTAAAAACGATGTAATTGTATATGACATGGACTGTCACGCTTGTATAGTTGACGGAGTTAGACTTCACATCGGAAAAAGATTCACTTTTCAACACAATGATATTGATAGTCTTATAATTAATTTAGAAAGAGCAACTAAAATTGCAGAAAAAACAGGTGGAGGTATTTTAGTTATTTCTGAGGGTGTTTTTGGAATGAGAGGTGAACAAGGAAAGATTAAAGAGATTACAGAATTAAAAAGTAAATATAAATTTAGATTATTAGTTGATGATGCTCATGGTTTTGGAACCCTAGGAGAAACTGGAGCTGGAGCTGGAGAGGAGCAAGGAGTTCAAGATCAAATAGATGTTTACTTTGCAACTTTCGCAAAATCTATGGCAAGTACAGGTGCATTTATTGCAGCAGATAAAATGATCATTGATTATTTGAAGTATAACATGAGGTCTCAAGTATTTGCAAAATCTTTACAAATGCAACTTGTAGCAGGTGTTCTTAAAAGACTTGAAATGTTAAAAACTAGACCAGAGTTAAGGTCTAAATTATGGGATAATGTAAAAGCACTTCAAAGTGGATTAAGGAATCAGGATTTTGATTTAGGAAAAACTCAAAGTTGCGTAACACCAGTTTTTTTAAAAGGTGATATTCACGAAGCTTTTGTTATGGTAAAAGAATTAAGAGAAAAATATTTCATTTTTTGTTCTATTGTAGTTTATCCAGTTATTCCAAAAGGTTTTATCTTATTAAGATTGATACCAACTACTTCACATAATATTGATGATGTAAATGAAACACTTTCTGCATTTTCTAAAATTAGATCCAAATTAAATGATGGTACCTACAAAAAAATTGCTGAAAAAGTTAAGATGAACTAATGTTTTAATTATAGAAACTTATAATTTTTAACATGATAAATACTTAATAAAAAAAAAACACTAATTTTGGTAAGAATTTAAGCGTTATGAAGCCAAAAAAAATACTCAACGCTAATGAAATATCAACCATACTTCACAGGTTGTCTTTTCAATTAATTGAAGATCATAATTTATTTAACGATACTGTATTAATTGCAATTCAGCCAAGGGGTGGTTTACTGGCCAAAAGAATTTCAAATCTTATTAATAAACACGAAATAAATAATAATTTAAAACTAGGTTTTTTAGATATAACTTTTTTTAGAGATGATTTTAGAAGATCTGAAAAAGTCCTTAAAGCCAGTGCAACTGAAATTGACTTTACAATAGAAAACAAGACAGTTGTATTAGTTGACGACGTTTTATTTACTGGAAGAAGCATAAGAGCTGCTTTAAATGCTATTCAGTCATTTGGAAGACCTAAAGCAATTCAATTATTAACTTTAATTGACAGAAGGTTTTCTAGAGAATTACCAATTCAACCAGATTATTGTGGAACTCAAGTTGATTCTAGACTTAATGAAAAAGTAATTGTAAACTGGGATGAGAATGATGGAGAGGATTCTGTTTATTTATATAAAAATAAAAAATGAGTAATTTAAGCGTTGATAACTTATTGGGAATTAAATATTTGAATAAAAGTGATTTAAATTTAATTTTCAAGACCTCTGATAATTTTAAAGAAATTATAAATAGAAAAATAAAAAAAGTACCTTCTTTAAGAGATGTAACAATAGCTAACTTGTTTTTTGAAAACAGTACTAGAACTAAACTTTCTTTTGAATTAGCTCAAAAGAGATTATCTGCTGATATAGTAAATTTTTCTTCTTCAGGTTCTTCAATTTCAAAAGGGGAAACATTAATTGATACAGTCAATAATATTCTTTCAATGAAAGTTGATATGATTGTTATGCGACACCCTAACCCCGGTGCAAGCGTTTTTCTTTCTAAAAACGTTGACTCTTGTATAATAAATGCTGGTGATGGCACTCATGAACATCCAACTCAAGCATTACTTGATGCCTATTCATTGATTGAAAAAATTGGTGATTTAAAAAATAGAAATATTCTTATTGTAGGAGACATTATGCACTCTCGAGTAGCGTTATCTAATATATTTGCTTATCAAAAACTTGGCGCGAATGTTACTGTTTGTGGACCAAAATCTCTAATTCCAAAAAGTATCGAGTCGCTAAATGTTAGTGTTGAAACTGATTTTAGAAAAGCCTTAAAAAATTCTGATGCCGTAAACATGTTAAGGATTCAAAATGAAAGAATGTCTAACTCCTATTTTCCATCTATAAGAGAGTATGTTCAGCAATATGGTCTAACAATGTCATTATTGAATTCTATTAATAAGGAAATAATAGTAATGCATCCTGGCCCAATAAATAGAGGAGTAGAAATTACAAGTGAGGTTGCAGACTCTGATCAAGCTATAATTTTAGATCAAGTTGAAAATGGCGTAGCCATAAGAATGGCCATAATGTACCTTCTAGCTGCAAAGCTCAAATAGCATGAGTTCATTCAAATCAATAAATACATTATTATTCAATATAAATGACAAAAATATTTTTTTTAGTTCTATAGTTGAAATTAAAAAAGAGATTAAATTAAAAAATATTATCATAGAGTTTAATAAAATAAACTTTGATGAATTTTTAGAAGATTTAAATAAATTATTTATTGAATCAAAAATTAATAAAAGATCTTTTGTAATTGTTAAATCAGATTTTAAATCAGAGTACTATAATTTAAACATTGATATAGTTCCAACCTTACAGGAAGCGTGTGATATAATTGAAATTGAGGAAATAGAGAGAGATTTAGAAATATGATGAAACTAACAATATTAGGTAGTTGTGCAGCTTCTCCATCATCTATTGGCTTCACATCTTCTCAAATATTACAGGTTAATGGAGCTTCTTACTTAATTGATTGTGGGGAAGGAACACAAATTCAATTAAGAAAAAATAAAATAAAGTTTAATACTATTGAACATATTTTCATCTCTCATTTACATGGTGATCATTTTTTTGGACTTCCTGGTCTAATTTCTTCTTTAAACTTATTAGGAAGGAAAAAGCCATTAAATATTTATGGACCTATTGGATTAAAAAAAGCTATTACTCTTTTATTAAAAATAGGACAATCTTGGACTAACTTTAATCTTATTTTTATTGAGTTAGATAATTTGGGACCTTGTGTGTTATTGAACAATGAAAATATTGTAGTTTCTACAATTCCCTTAAAACATAGAATATATACAAACGGATTTCTGTTTACTAAAACTACTAAAAATCAAAAATTAATTGTAAAAAAAGTTCAAGAATACAATATAGATAAAACCCAATTTTCTGGGATTAAGTTAGGTAAAGACGGAGTGACAGATAACGGTCAAATAATTAATAACTCAGAACTAGTAGAAACTAAAATTCCAGAAATAAAATATGCGTATTGTAGTGATACTTTATTTTGCAAAGATTTTATAAAACAAATTGAAGGTTGTGATTTATTGTACCATGAGTCTACATTTTTAGAAAATCATAAAGAATTAGCTAAAAAAACGTTTCATTCAACTGCTTTACAAGCTGCTACTATTGCAAAGAATGCTAATGTTAAAAAACTTCTTTTAGGTCATTTTTCATCAAGATATAATAATTTGAATTTGTTTTTAGATGAAGCTAAAACCGTTTTTGAAAATTGTGAATTAGCAATTGACAACAAGAGTTTTATAATTTAATAATAAGTGTTAATTTAGAATATGTCAAAAGATTTGAGTCAATATAGAGATAAGTATCTTAAGGGTGAATTAAATGAAAATGACTTATCAGAAAATCCTTTTGTTTTATTTACAGAATGGTTTAATGAAATTGAAAAATATGGTTCTGAAAGAGAACCTAATGCAATGTCATTATCAACTGTAAGTTCTAGTTCTTCCCCCATTACAAGAATTGTTTTATTAAAAAAATTTTCAGAACTAGGTTTTGTTTTTTTTACTAATTATGATAGTCGAAAAGGTAAAAATATTAGAAATAATTCAAATGTATGTTTGTCATTTTATTGGCCTTCAATGGAAAGACAAGTTATTATTCAGGGTATCGCAAATAAAATTAGTGAACAGGATTCTAATGAATATTTTAATTCTAGGCCAGAAAGTAGCAGAGTTGGAGCTATCATTTCAAATCAAAGTGAGGTTATTCCCTCAAGAAAATACATTGATGATAAATTGAAAAACTTTAATATTAATAATGAAAATATGACTAAGCCTAAGAACTGGGGAGGATATAATGTTGTTCCTGGTTCTATCGAATTTTGGCAAGGTAGAGATAATCGTTTACACGACAGAATTGTTTTCTTTAGTGAATCAAAAGTTTGGAAGTTAAAGAGGTTGTCACCTTGAAAAGAATTGTTTTAGTTAGACATGCAAAATCTTCATGGGAACATGATGTAACCGACTTGAAGCGTCCGCTTTCAAATACTGGTTACAATGATGCTCTGTTAATGTCAGGTGTTTTTAATAATTTAAATATAAAAATTGACACTATATTTTCAAGTCCAGCACTTAGGACAAAACAGACTGCAGAAGTATTTTTAAAAAACATTAAGCCTTTTAATCTTAATAATTATAATTTAGATTCTGAACTTTACGATTTTCAGGGTAATAATGTAGAAATGTTTATTAAGAATCTAAATAATAATTTTGAATCAGTTATGATTTTTACTCATAATAATTCATGTAATAATTTATTTTCTAAATTTTCAAATATTAAAGGTAAGTGTGTTCCAACATGTGGAATTTTAATTTTTGAATTTGACGTATCTTTATGGATTAATATTAATTCTGGGAAATCTAGTTATTATTTTCCTAAAAACTTTAAATGATCATCACTTCAAAGAATTTATTTATAAATAGAGAAATCAGTTGGCTTCAATTCAATGAAAGAGTTTTGGAGGAAGCAAATGATTCCAACGTTCCTTTAATTGAAAGAATTAGATTTTTAGGTATTTTCTCAAATAATTTAGATGAGTTTTACAGAGTTAGGTATGCTACAGTAAAGCGTATTGCAGTTAGTAACAATAGTGGAAAAAAAATTTTTAAAGATAGAACAGCAAAGCAATTGTTAAATGATATTTCAGCTAAAGCAACTGATCTTCAGCAAAAAAGTTTCTCGATTTTAAATAATATTATAAAACTTTTAGAAAAAGATAAAATTTATTTTGTAGATGAGTCAAAAGTTAAACCTATTCATAGACAATTTATAGGTAATTATTTTTTTGAAATAATTAGTCCTGCGATAGATGTTATTATCTTAAATAAAAATAAAAAATTTCCAAAGTTTAAAGAAAATTTATCTTTTTTATTAATTAGAATAGAATTAGAGAATGATGAAATTCAGTATGCTATAATTAGATTCCCTAAGGACCTTGACAGATTTGTTAAATTACCATCAGATAACTTAGGTCAAAATATTATATTGATTGATGATATCATTCGATATCATTTAAAAGACATTTTTAAAATATTTAATCCCAAGTCTATTGAAGCTAACATGGTCAAAACAAGTAGAGATGCTGAATTAGATTTTGATGATGACATTTCAAAAAGTTTTTTAGATAAAATTGCCCAAAGTGTTAAAGAAAGATCAAGTGCTGAACCTGTTCGTTTTGTCTATGATAGTGAAATTAGATTAGACACTTTAAATTTCTTACTTAAACAAATGGGAATTAATAATGAAACTGACAGCATTATTCCCGGGGGAAAATACCATAATCGTAGAGATTATATGGATTTTCCCAATCTTCATACTGATTTAGTCTACGAACCTATGCAACCTTTAAATGTAAAAGGTTTTAGTCATAGTGATAATACTTTTGATAAGTTAAAAGAAAAGGATTTTATGATACATACTCCTTATCATAAATTTTCTTATGTAATTAGTTTTTTAATGAAATCTTCTATAGATCCCAAGGTTAAGAAAATTTCAATTACAATTTACAGGTTATCTAAATTATCTAAAATTGCAAGTGCATTAATAAATGCAGTTAGAAATGGTAAAAAAGTTATTGTTCAAATAGAGCTTCAGGCAAGATTTGATGAATCAGCGAATATTCGATATGCTAAAGAAATGCAATCACAAGGAATAAAATTAATTTTTGGTTCTCCTAATTTAAAAGTACACAGTAAAATTTGTCTTATTGAAAGGTTAGAAAATGGTATTTTAAAAAAATACGGTTTTATTAGTACCGGAAATTTCAATGAATCTACAGCAAAAGTTTATACAGATTTGACTTTATTTACATCTAATGGTAAAATCTTAGATGAAGTCTCTAATGTTTTTAATTTTTTTAATGCAAATTATAAAAGGTATATTTTTAAAAATCTATTTGTATCACCAATTAATACTGAATCTAAGATTAAAAAACTTATTATTAACGAAATAAATAATGCAAAAAGTGGTAAGAATGCATGGATAAAAATTAAAATAAACAACATCACAAGTCATAGTTTAATTCGTTCTTTATATGATGCAAGTAGGGCGGGAGTGAAAATAGAAATGATAGTTAGAGGTATATGTTGTCTTATTCCTGGTAAAAAAAATATGAGTGATAATATTGAAGTTATTAGTATAGTCGATAGATTTTTAGAACATACAAGATTTATGATTTTTAATAATGACGGTAATAATAAAACTTTTATTTCATCTGCAGATTGGATGACAAGAAACTTAGATAATAGAGTTGAAGTAACTTGTCCTATTTTACAAGATGATTTGAAAAATGAAATTTTAGATATATTTAACATCTGTTGGAGCGATAATATAAAAGCCAGAATGGTAAATGTTAATTTTGATGATAAATCTAGAGTCTCAAATAAAAACGAATATAGATCCCAAAAAAATATTTATAATTATTATTTAAATAAAATTGAAGGAATTTAGTAACGTAAAAAAATATGCAACTATAGATATTGGTTCTAATGCCATTAGACTTTTGATTTCTAATATTTATATCCATAATTCAGAATTGTTTACTACTAAAAATTCTCTTGTAAGAGTGCCTATTAGATTAGGAGAGGATGCTTTCAAAAAAGGGAAAATTTCTAAAAAAAACATTTCTAGATTATTAGACTCTATGATATCTTTTAAACTATTGATGAAAGTTCACAATGTAGATAAATACTTGGCCTACGCTACATCCGCTTTAAGAAGTTCATCAAATGGAGAACGGATTATTGACTTAATTGAACAAAAAGTCAATATTAAAATTCAAATAATTAGCGGGGAAAAAGAAGCTGTATTAATAACTAATAATCCAGCCTTTTTAATTAAAAATAAAACTTTTTGTTTTATAGATGTTGGTGGGGGGAGTACAGAACTTACATTAATTAAAAACAATGAAGTGTTGATTTCTAAGTCTTTTGAAATTGGTGGTGTAAGACTGATAAATAATTTAGTAAATAAATCTACTTGGAAAAAATTTGAAAATTGGATAGAAAATAATTTATCCAATAAAAAGAACATTGAGGTAATTGCACTTGGTGGTAATATTAATAAAATATTTAAATTATCAGGTAATAAGTTAGGAAAGCCATTAACAGTACAGTTAATTGATTCTACTATAAGTGATTTGGAAAAAATGTCTTTTTTTGATAAAATGATTACTTTAAAACTAAATCCAGATAGAGTTGATGTTATAATTCCTGCTGGAAAAATATATCAATTTGTTTTAAATAAAATGGATGTCAATGAGATTTCAGTTCCAAAAATTGGACTTGCTGATGGAATGGTTTACGAATTAATAAACGAATTATAAATTAAGTTTAAATTCTTTTCTTAAGCTTTCAATTCTAGGATTTATAGTTTTTAGTTTTTCATATTTTTCAAGAGGAGAATAAATAAATTTTTTTTCTTTTAGTTTATTTACTTTAATATGAATTTTGATACTATTATTTGTTAAATCTGTTCTTAAAAAATTTAACAATTCATTTTTGTTTCTTTCTAATTCTATTTTATTAGTTTCATTAGTAAGAGTGTAAGAAATTTCATTTTCTTCTAAAATTTCTGGTTTTGCTATAGCAAGAATACTTGCAAGATTTTTTCTTCCTTTATTTAATAGCTTTTCATGAAATTTATTCCAAGATTTTTCAAGTAAAGTTTGATTAAAAATCGAATCTGAATTTACTGAATGAATTTTTTTGTTTTCATTTTCAGCATTTAAATTTTCAATATTTTTTTTGGCTTTTAAGCTTGAAATTGAAAAACCTGAAATATTTTTATTTTCTATCTTCTCTATCTTCTCTATCTTCTCTATCTTCTCTATCTTCTCTATCTTCTCTATCTTCTCTATCTTCTCTATCTTCTCTATCTTCTCTATCTTCTCTATCTTCTCTAT
>CAJJCV010000047.1 GCA_905182765.1 Cryomorphaceae bacterium BACL29 MAG-121220-bin8
CTTATTCTTTAAAAGGATTTAACTTGATATTAACAAGCTCTAAAACGATTTCCATCCTTGAGAGGTAATAGGAACTATTTGTTCTGCTTTTGTTATAAGATTAGCCTCTTTTGAATCGTTTGTTATATGCCCAATTACTGTTAAATCATTACTATTTTTGATTTTCTCATAGTCCTTTTGATTTACAGTAAACAATAATTCATAATCTTCTCCTCCACTCATTGCAATTGTTGTTGGGTGTAGCTTAAATTCTTCACATGCGGCTATCAATTCTTCACTTAAAGGTATTTTTTCTTCATAAATATTACAACCTACATTTGAGTTTTTACATATGTGTAAGATTTCAGATGAAAGACCATCGCTAATATCTATCATCGATGTTGGAACAATATCATTCTTTGCAAAAAAATCAATAACATCTTTTCTTGCTTCAGGTTTTAATTGTCTTTGAAGAAGATA
Organism: Cryomorphaceae bacterium BACL29 MAG-121220-bin8; assembly: GCA_905182765.1. Lineage (GTDB taxonomy): Bacteria > Bacteroidota > Bacteroidia > Flavobacteriales > Flavobacteriaceae > MAG-121220-bin8. The sequence continues at coordinate 460 of CAJJCV010000047.1, forward strand.
GGTGTATGCCGAAAGGTCTGGTTGATTTTTAGGATTAACTTTAAAAACCTCGTTTTCTCTTTTTAATACTTGTAAACCCATGTATGCACTTCCCAAATCTCCTGAAACAACTAAAAGATCATTTTCTTTAGCTCCAGATCTTTTAGTAATAGTTTTATTGATAGAGTATCCTATTGCAGTTATGCTAATTATCATGCCTTTATTTGAGCTGGTAGTATCTCCTCCTACAAGATCAATTTTGAATTTTTTGCAGGCTGCACGTATACCTAAATAAAGCTCCTCAACAGATTCAAGAGTAAATCTATTTGAAAGAGCAATACTTACTGTTATCTGAGAACAAATACCATTCATTGCAAATATGTCAGAAAGATTTGAAATAACAGCTTTATAGCCCAAATGCTTTAAAGGAGTGTAGGCTAAATCGAAGTGAACTCCTTCAACCAGCATATCAGTAGAAATCAATACTTTATTTGTTTTAAAATCCAAAACTGCTGCATCATCTCCAACACCTAAATCAGTAGAATCGTTTACAACTTCGAAAGTCTTAGTAATTTCTTCAATTAACTTAAACTCACCTAATTCAGAGATTGAGGTTAAATTGTTGTTTTTATTTTCTTTTTCCAATTTATTTTTTTTGCAAATATAATTTAATTGGCATTATTATTGAATCTAATATTACAATAAACTAAATGAGGTAATCTAACGAATTGTTAAGGTTAAAAAACATAAATTGAGTATATTTGCAAAATATTTTAGTTAATAAAAATGATTAAGGTTTCACAACAAGCAAAATCTGAGGTTATCAAATTAATGGAAGCTGATGGTTTTAGCTACCTAGACGATTTTGTAAGAGTTGGTGTTAAAAGTGGAGGTTGCTCAGGATTATCATATGATTTAAATTTTGATAAAAAAATTAATCAGGATGATAAAATATATGAAGATAATGGAGTAAAGATCCTTGTAGATAAAAAAAGTTTTCTATACTTAATTGGAACCACTCTTGAATTCTCAGGTGGATTAAATGGGAAAGGTTTTGTATTTAACAATCCTAATGCAAATAGAACGTGTGGATGCGGCGAAAGCTTTTCATTATAAATTTATAATATGGCATATACAGAAGAGGATTTAAAAAAAGAATTAGAAACTAAGGAGTATGAATATGGTTTTTATACTGACATAGATTCTGAAACATTTCCTGTTGGACTAGACGAATCTATTGTAAAAGCAATTTCAAAGAAAAAGGAAGAGCCAGAATGGATGACAGAATGGAGACTAGAAGCCTATAAAGTTTGGAAAAGCATGGAGGAGCCAGACTGGGCAAACGTAAAGTATCAAAAACCAGACTTTCAAGCAATTGCCTATTACTCAGCTCCAACTGTTATAGACCCTAACAAAACACTTGACGATGTTGACCCCGACTTATTAGCGATGTACAAGAAATTAGGCATCTCGTTAGATGAACAAAAAAAGATGAATAACGTTGCAATGGATATTGTAGTTGACTCTGTATCGGTTGCCACCACTTTTAAAAAGACTTTAGGAGAAAAAGGGATTATTTTTATGAGCATCTCCGAGGCCATTAAAGAACACCCTGAACTCGTTAAAAAATATATTGGAACCGTTGTTCCTACAACAGATAATTACTATGCAGCGCTTAATAGCGCGGTATTTAGTGATGGTAGTTTTTGCTACATCCCTAAAGGAGTAAGATGCCCAATGGAACTGTCTACTTATTTTAGAATAAATCAAGCAGGTACAGGTCAATTCGAAAGAACTTTACTTATTGCAGACAAGGATAGTTATGTAAGTTATTTAGAAGGATGCACTGCCCCATCTAGAGACGAAAATCAACTACATGCTGCAGTTGTAGAATTAGTTGCATTAGATGGTTCAGAAATAAAATACTCAACTGTTCAAAACTGGTTTCCAGGTAATAAGAATGGTAAAGGAGGGGTTTTTAATTTTGTTACTAAAAGGGGAATTTGTCATACAAACTCAAAAATATCTTGGACACAAGTTGAAACTGGTTCTGCGGTTACATGGAAATATCCTTCATGTATACTAAAGGGCGATAACAGTGTTGGAGAATTTTATTCTATTGCTGTTACTAATAACTACCAGCAGGCTGACACAGGAACCAAAATGATACATTTAGGTAAAAACACAAAAAGCACAATTATTTCAAAAGGAATTTCTGCTGGAAAATCTCAAAACAGCTACAGAGGATTAGTTCAAATTAATTCAAGAGCTGAAAATGCAAGAAATTTTTCTCAGTGTGATTCGTTGCTTATGGGGAATAAATGTGGCGCACACACTTTCCCTTACATAGAGGTTAAAAATAAAACCGCAATGGTTGAACATGAAGCTTCAACAAGTAAAATTGGTGAAGATCAAATTTTTTATTGCAATCAAAGAGGGATTGATACCGAAAAAGCAATTGCTCTAATTGTTAATGGATTTAGCAAGGAAGTCTTGAACAAACTACCAATGGAATTTGCCGTTGAAGCACAAAAATTATTAGAAATTTCACTTGAAGGATCAGTGGGATAATAAAAAATATAAAATATGTTAAGTATAGATAATTTACACGTAAGTATTGAAGGAAAACCTATTCTAAATGGAATAAACTTAGATGTTAAAGCTGGTGAAATTCATGCGATTATGGGTCCAAATGGATCTGGTAAAAGTACTTTGTCTTCAGTTATAGCTGGAAACGAAGATTACGAAGTTACAAAGGGTGATATTGTTTTTAAAAATGAAAATATAATTGAGCTTTCTGCAGAAGAAAGAGCTCATAAAGGTATTTTTATGTCATTTCAGTATCCTATTGAAATTCCCGGAGTTTCAGTTACTAATTTTATTAAAACTGCTATAAACGCAAATTTAAAAGCTAGAAATGAGAGCGAAATGCCCGCCAATATAATGCTCAAAAAAATTAGAGAGAAAGCAGAGCTTTTAGGAATTGATTCTAAATTTTTATCAAGATCTCTGAACGAAGGCTTTTCAGGTGGAGAAAAAAAGAGAAATGAAATTTTTCAAATGGCAATGCTTGAACCTAGTCTTTCTATTTTAGATGAAACAGATTCAGGTCTTGATATTGATGCTCTTAAAGTTGTCGCTAACGGCGTTAATAAGCTTAAAAACAAAGACAATGCAGTAATTGTTATTACTCATTATCAAAGATTATTAGATTATATTATCCCTGACTTTGTTCACGTTCTCCACGAAGGTAAAATTGTTAAATCTGGAGATAAAAGTTTGGCACATGAGTTGGAGGAAAAAGGATACGATTGGATTAAATAAAATAACAATGTCACTAGCAGATAAATTGGTTTCGTCATTTTTAGCATTTGAGCTTGATACAAATATCTTGTCTCCTGTTCATAAGATTAGGACTGAAGCTATAAAAGAATTTGAAAAATTAGGGTTTCCAAATAAGAAGCTTGAAGCGTGGAAATACACTTCACTAAAAAATGTTTTAAAAGAAGACTATACGATTTTTTCAAAAAAGAAAAACGTCTTAGAATTTAAGAACATCAAAAATTATTTTCTTGATAATACAGAAACTTATAAATTAGTTTTCGTTGATGGATTTTTTGATCCGTTTCTTTCTCAAACCAGTCATGATGGTGCAGATATTTGTATTCTTTCTGCTGCATTAACTAAGCCTGTTTATTCGAAAGTTATTTCAAAATACTTTGACACTTCAATAAATAAAAAAGATTCGTTATCTCTTTTGAACACTGCCTTTTCAAAAGAAGGAGTTTACATTCACATACCTGAAAATAAAATATTAGAAAAACCTATTGAAGTCATTCACTTTGCAACGGGAAATGAAGCAGCTTTAATGCTGCAACCGAGAAATCTGATAGTTCTAGATAAAAATTCTCAAGCAGAAATAATTGAAACACATCAAAGTTTAACTAGTAATCCTATTTTCACCAACTCAGTAACTGAAATTTTTGTTGCCGAAGATGCTCATTTAGATTATTATAAAATTCAAAACGACACTCTTACTTCTTCGTTAATTGATAATACGTATATTTCTCAAGAAAAAAAGAGTATAGCAAAAGTTCATACGTTCTCATTTGGAGGAAAACTAACTAGAAACAATCTTAATTATTTTCAAAAAGGATCATACATTGATTCTATTATGAAGGGCATTACCATTATTGACGAAAATCAATTAGTTGATCATCATACTCTTGTAGATCATGCTAAGCCAAACTGTGAAAGTCATCAAGACTACAAAGGAATTTATTCAGGAAAATCTACTGGTGTATTTAATGGTAAAATCGTGGTTGATAAAATAGCTCAAAAAACAAATGCTTTCCAAAAAAACAATAATATTCTTCTTACAGACAAGTCTACTATTAATTCAAAACCTCAACTAGAAATTTTTGCTGATGATGTGAAATGTTCACATGGATGTACTATTGGACAGCTTGATCAAGATGCTTTGTTTTATTTAAGAGCCAGAGGAATTCCTAAAAAAGAGGCAAAAGCACTACTAACATTTGCTTTCGCTAATAACGTACTTGAGAGTGTCAACATTCCATCTGTTAAATCGAAAATAAAAAAAATAATTGCAAACAAACTAGGTGTTGACTTAGGGTTTGATCTTTAATTATGGCTTTCGATGTAAATAAAATTAGAGAAGATTTTCCTATACTTAAAAGAAAAGTAAATGGCTGCCCTCTTGTTTATTTAGATAATGCTGCAACAAGTCAAAAGCCAAGAAAAGTCATTGATAGTATTGTTGATTATTACGAAAATTATAATTCTAACATTCATCGTGGAGTACATAGTATAAGTCAAGAAGCTACTGATGCATATGAAGAAGCTAGAAAAAAAATTCAAAAACATTTTAATGTCAAAGATTCAAAAGAAATTATCTTAACATCTGGAACTACGCACTCAATAAATTTAGTTGCAAATGGTTTCACTTCACTTCTTAATAAAGAAGATGAAATTTTGATTTCAGAACTTGAACACCACTCAAACATTGTTCCATGGCAAATGATGTGCGAAAAAAATGGAGCAAAAATTAAAGTAATTCCTCTAACAAGTAATGGTGAGCTTAATTATGATTCTTTTTTAGGTCTTCTTTCTAACAAAACTAAATTAGTTTTTGTTAATCACGTTTCTAATGCACTTGGTACAATTAATCCAATAAAGTCAATTATATCAAAAGCACACGAGTACGGCGCTGCAGTTTTAATAGATGGTGCTCAAGCTAGTTCTCATATTAAAGCTGATTTACAAGATTTAAATGTTGATTTTTATACAACTTCAGCTCATAAATTATGTGGACCAACCGGAATAGGAATGTTGTTTGGTAAAAAAGAATGGCTAACAAAAATGCCGCCTTATCAGGGTGGGGGTGAAATGATTTCTGAAGTTACTTTTGAAAAAACAACCTATGCTGATCTTCCTCATAAATTTGAAGCGGGAACACCAAATATTGCAGGAGCTATTGGCTTTGGAGCATCATTAGATTATTTAAACAGCATAGGTTTTGAAAATATTGAGGCCTATGAATCTGAGCTTTTAAATTATGCTACAAATAAATTGAAAAATATTCCGGAACTTAAAATATATGGTGAAGCAAAAGACAAAACATCTGTAATATCATTCAACGTTGGTGAACTACACTCTTACGATATTGGTACAATTTTAGATAAGTTTGGAATTGCCGTAAGAACTGGACAACACTGTGCTCAACCAGTTATGGATTACTTTGGAATCCCGGGCACTGTAAGAGCTTCATTCTCTTTTTATAACACGAAAGAAGAGATTGATTATTTCTGTAAATCGCTGGAAAGAGCAATAACAATGTTAAGCTAATTTGTATCTTTATTCAAGATTGATATAATATGGGTATAATAGAAGTTCAAAATGAAATTGTTGAAGAATTCTCTCTTTTTGAAGACTGGATGCAACGCTATGAGTACATGATAGAGCTTGGAAAATCAATTGATTTAATTGATTCGTCTAAAAAAATTGACACTAATTTAATAAAAGGGTGCCAAAGCAAGTTATGGCTTCATGCAGAACTTAGAGAAGATAGATTAATTTTTAAAGCAGATAGCGAAGCGATTATAACAAAAGGAATTGCTGCTATATTATTGAGAGTTTTTTCCAACCAAACTCCAAAAAACATATTAGAAGCAAACCTTGAATTTATTGACAAAATTGGTTTAAAAGAGCATCTGTCTCCAACTAGAGCTAATGGGCTTTTATCAATGATAAAACAAATAAAATATTATGCTTTAGCATTTAACAAAAACTAAGATTATGGACGCAAACGAATTAGGAGAAAAAATAGTAAAAGCTCTCAAAACAGTATATGACCCTGAAATTCCTGTAGATGTTTATGAACTTGGATTAATTTATGATGTCTTTGTAAATGAAGATAACCATGTTAAAGTATTAATGACTCTTACAACTCCAAATTGCCCTGTAGCAGAAAGTCTTCCACTTGAAGTTGAAGAAAAAGTTAGATCGGTTGAGGAAGTGGTTGAAGCAAAGGTTGAACTTACATTTGATCCGCCATGGACTAGAGATCTTATGAGCGAAGAAGCTAAATTAGAACTTGGATTTTTATAATGTCTCAAGAAATAATAAATAGAGTTGCTAAAAGCAAATTAAAGACTATTGATCTAGATTTTTTCTGTCCTAAAACAGAAAGAATTTCATTTGATATTAAACCTTGGTTAAAAGATGAGCTATTTCTTTTAGAGAAAGACTTCAGAAAAAAAGTGGAAAATTTCGAATGGCAAAATTTTAATAATAAAGCTGTTTTTATAATATGCTCAAATGATGCTATAATTCCTGATTGGGCTTTTATACTTGTAAGCTCCCAGCTTAATAATCAAGGAATAACAAATGTGATTGGATCAAAGGAAGTTTTAGATATCAAATTAATAACTGATTCAATAAATACTTTTGATTTTTCTATATATAAAGATAAACCTGTAATTATCAAAGGTTGTTCTGATCAAAAAATTCCACTTTCTGCATACTCTGTATTATTAGAAAAATTGCAGCATCATGCAAAAAGTATAATGTTTGGGGAAGCATGTTCATCTGTACCTATTTATAAATCATAAAATAATTCCATTTGAAACTAAAAATAATTCATCTACTCTCTCTACTATTTATTAGTACTCTTGTGTTTTCTCAAGATGAAATTGAAGACAAAAAATGGAAAAAATCGGGAAATGCAGTTTTTTTAGTCAATCAATCTAGTTTTAGTAATTGGACCTCAGGAGGTCAAAGTAGTATTTCTGGAACACTTAAAGTTGATTACAACTATAATTACTCTGATGATGGTTGGGCTTGGGACACGAAGATCTTTAGTAATTTTGGATTAAATAAAATAAGTGGAAGTGAGTTTTTAAAAAAAACAGATGATAGAATTGAAGTTAATTCAGTTTTAGGAAAAAAATTTAATAATGATGTTATTGGAAAATGGAGTTATTCAAGTTTTTTCAATTTTCAAACTCAATTTGCTAAAGGTTATAGATTTGGGAAAGATTCAAATGGAAATCCTAATAGAACTGAAAAATCAAGGTTTTTTTCCCCTGCAACATTACAGCTTGGTGTAGGACTCTACTGGAAAAAAAGCAAAAATTTTTGGATAAACGTTGCTCCTATGACAGGAAAATTAATTTTAGTAAATAGATTTTTTACTGAAACCTTAAACGAAAATGAAACTTACTTTGGAGTTAAAAAAGGAGGAAATAGTAGATTTGAACTAGGAGCTTCAGTCAGAGCTTATTATAAATCTGAGATTTTTAAAAATATAAACTTGGAAAATAGATTGAGTTTGTATTCTGACTATTTAGACAGACCTCAAAATGTAGATTTTGATTGTACATTTAATTTTGTCATGAAAGTAAATCAATATATTTCAACGAATTTAATTTTCCAATTTGTCTACGACGATAATGAAATAAAAAGAGTTCAGGTTAGAGAGGTTCTTGGACTAGGGCTGAATATCGACTTAAGTAATATCAGGATATAAAAATGCGTTGTATGGGAATCTAGTAACATGTATTTTTCTAATTTCCTTATAGACATCTCTTCTAAAATTATTTACATCGTCTTTATTTAACGCAGACATAAAAAATACTTTGTCATACTTTTTTCTTAAACTTTTCTTTAAGCTCTCAATACTATTTTTTTCATAATCCATATCGTTTACATCTTCAACAATCTGTTTGTTGTCCATAAACATATCTATTTTATTAAAAACCATAATAAAGGGCTTTTCGCCTGAGTTTATTTCATTTAATATCAAATTTACAGATTCAATGTGATCATTATAATTTGAGTGCGAAATATCTACTACATGAATAAGCAAATCTGCTTCTGTTATTTCAGTTAAAGTGCTTTTAAAAGAATCTACTAATTGAGTTGGTAATTTTCTTATAAAACCTACTGTATCAGTTAGCAAAAAAGGCATGTTTTCAATAACAACTTTTCTAACTGTTGTGTCTAAAGTTGCAAATAGCTTGTCCTCTGCAAACACTTTCGCTTTAGAAATAGAATTCATTAGTGTTGATTTACCAACGTTTGTATAGCCAACAAGGGCAACTCTAACAAGCGAACCCCTATTCCCTCTTTGAGTAGACATTTGCTTGTCTATTATAACTAACTTCTTTTTAAGTAAATTAATTTTATTTCTAACTATCCTTCTATCTGTCTCTATCTCGGTTTCACCAGGACCTCTCATTCCAATACCACCTTTTTGTCTTTCTAAGTGAGTCCAAAGCCCTTTTAGTCTAGGTAAAATATATTGATATTGTGCAAGTTCAACTTGATTTCTAGCATAACTGGTTTGTGCTCTTTGAGCAAAAATGTCTAGAATAAGTCCAGTTCTATCAACAATTTTACATTTTAAAAATTTTTCAATATTTGCCTGTTGAGCTGGACTAAGCTCATCATCAAAAATTACGGAATTTATGTCATGTATTTTAATGTAGCTTGATAGTTCTTCCATTTTTCCCTTTCCTAAAAAAGTTTTAGGATCTGGGGAACTCATTTTTTGTGTAAATCTTTTAACAACAGTTCCTCCTGCGGTATATGTTAGAAAATTTAATTCATTTAAATATTCTTCTGAAACCAGCTTTGGTTGATCAAGTGTAATAATTCCTACTAGAACAGTTCGCTCTAAACTCGAAGAAGATTTTTCAATCATTATTTATTAGAAAGATTTTTAAAATATTTTAATTCGACTGAATTACCATCAAATTCTGCATAAGAATAGTATGAAATCCAATCTCCAAGATTAAAATATTTGGCATTATTACTTAGATTTACTTCTAAAGGCATATGTCTATGTCCGAAAATAAAATAATCATAATCAATTTGAGTTAATTTTCTTTTAGCATACTGAACAAGCCATTCATTATCATCACCCTTATACTCAAGATCATCAACTCCAGAAGTAAGCTTATTTTTAGTAGATACAAATTGAGCTAGACTAACACCAATATCAGGATGAATCCATTTAAATAAAAATTTACACAAAGAATTTGTAAAAACTTTTTTCATTCTTTTAAAACCTATATCGCCGGGACCTAAACCATCGCCATGCCCAATTAGTAGCTTTTTGCCAGAGATAGAAAAATTCTGAGGTTTGTGAAAAACCGAAATATTAAGTTCTTCTTCAAAATAACCATTCATCCATAAGTCATGATTTCCAACAAAAAAATAAATTTTAGTTCCTGAATCAGACAGTTCTGCTAATTTACCAAGTGTCCTAACAAAACCTTTGGGAACTACTTTTTTATATTCAAACCAAAAATCAAATAAGTCGCCTAATAAAAAAATGACTTTTGCATCATGCTTAATTGAATCAAGCCAATTAACAAACCTTTTTTCACGAACTAAACTACTTGCGTGATCTGGAGCTCCAAGATGATTGTCTGATGAAAAATATATTTTTTCACCTTCTTTTAAGTCAATATTTATAAAACTATTGATCACTTTCATACCAGTTAGCAAATGAAGATTCTGTTTCTTGCAATTTAAGGGAATGAAGTGAAATATGAGCAGGAAGACGTTTTTTAATTTTATGTGCAAAATCGATAACCAGTAGCTCACAAGTTGGCTGATAGTCAGCTAAAATTACTTTATGACCACTATTCTTTAAAGTAAGTGCTAATTCTTTGTGAGGAGTGTTTTTGTTAAAAACTGTTGCATGATCAAAAACGTCGACAACCTCTTCCTTTACTATTTTTTTTAAATCACTGAAATCAATAACCATCCCATATTTAACATTATTAGAATCATCATTAGGCAATCCAATAACGGTAACAAAAAGCTTGTAACTGTGTCCATGAACATTTCTACAAGCCCCGTCATACCCATACAAAGCATGTCCTGTTTCAAAATTAAACTGTTTAGTAATTCTAATCGTGTTCATTATTATTAATTTAGTACAAAAGTAAAAGATTCCGTTACATTACCTTCTCAAAGCAATAAAAAGGTTTGTCACTTTGTTTTCTAAAATAAATTTCTCCTAATTTTTCAAATCCCAAGTTAGAATAAAAAACATTATTAAAAGGGTTTCCACTGAAGGTGTCTAACCTAATGGATTTAATATTATTAGCCTTTGCAAACTCAAAAGAAAAAGACATTAATTGTTTAGCATACCCCTTTTTTTGATAATCAGGATCCACTGCAAGCCTGTGTAAATAAAGATTATTTTTATTAGGAGTTAACCAATTTACCTTTGAATAAAACTCATCCATTTTATTCGAAATAACTAAACAACCAATCAATTTGTTTTTTATTTCAAGTACGTACAAATTTCCTTTTAAAACATCATTCTCAAAAGTTTCAATATTTGGATAGTGCTCATTCCACTGAAATATTTTGTTTGAAATCATAAAAGCAGCACATGCTTTTGTTATTTCAATTATTCTGTCTAAATCATTTATTGTTGCATTTCTAATCATCGATTGCCTCGTGAATGACCTGGCCAGTTGAGCCGTCCGGAGAGTTAATCCCTAAGACTGTTGCTATTGTTGGTGCAATATCAATAACATCTGTTCTTCTACTTATTGACCCCTTTTTTATACCATTTCCATAGAAAATTAATGGGACATGAGTATCGTGATCATACATGGATCCATGCGTAGATCCTTTTCTTGGAGATTTCCAGTTAGGCATAAGTGTGTAAACTATATCTCCTGAAAGATTTTTATTAAATCCATTTCTAACTAGAGTAGTGTGATGATCATTGTTGCTATTTAAAATTTCTTGTGAGGAATAAACATTTCCTATTCCAGGAAATGACTGCATTATTTTCATTATTTTGCTCTGAACTTCTTCAAAGTTTAAATTCTTCTTTTCAATTAGCTTGTGGTTAAGAAAAATCTGATTATTAGAGTTTCCTACTATAATTTTTTTAGTTTTAAATAATTCCAAAACAGAATTTTCAATATGTTTTTTCCATTTATAGGAGTTAAAATAGTTGACTGGAATTTTACTGTCTTTAAGAAACCCTGGAACATAAGTGGCACCATGATCTGCCGTTAGAAAAATGGTGTAATTTCCAGGCCCCACTTTGTTGTCAAAATAATCTAAAAGTCTTTCAATTTCTTTATCTAATCTTATATAGGTGTCTTGAACTTCTTTAGAATTAACTCCAAATTGATGCCCGACGTAATCGGAAGATGAAAAATCTATCAATAAAAAATCGGTATTAGTATCCTCCCCTAATTTTTCATTTTCAACAGCTTCTATAGCAAAATCTGCAACTAAAGAATTCCCAAAAGGAGTTGACGCTATTGCGCCATAATATGACTTTCCATTTTTATCACTTTTAATTTTAAAATTATGAGGGAATACAGGTTTTTCTTCACCTTTAAAGTTAGATTCATAATTGTTATCATCAGGTCCACTTTCACTGTAAGTAGAAATATCATAATACGTATTCCATGTTTTTAAATACTTATCAATTACTCTAGATGTATTAAATTCTTTAACCCAACTTGGTAAGGAATCTACATAATATGAACTAGTAATAAAACTTCCTTTTTCTCCCCCTTCAAACCAATATGCTGCATTTGCTGTATGGCCAGAGGATAATATAGCTCCCCTATCTTTAATTGCAACTCCAATAGTTTTTCCTCTAAAGTTAGTTGCAATTCTGTTTTCATCAGCTAAAGTGGTAGTTAGCATATTGATTGGAGACTTTTTTCCCTGATCACTTTCGCTACCAACGGAAAAATAACTGTTATCATCAACGCAATAAATTGATTTATTTAGTTTTTTATCAAACCAACTGTTCCCAATAATACCATGTACACTTGGATAAGTTCCTGTAGCTACTGTGGTGTGTCCAGGTCCTGTAGAAGTTTGTGCGTAACCATAATGATTGCTTTTGGCAATAAAACCGTTTTTAATCAATTTTTTAAAACCCCTATCAGAATAATGTGCCCAGTATTTAGTTAAGTACTGATGTTTCATTTGATCAACTACTATACCTACAACAAGTTTTGGATTTTCATTTATTTTATATCCTTCTGTTACTCTTTCCTTAGAAACTCTAACAACAAAGCCAATAACTAAAAGAAAAAATCCTAAAATTAAGATACTGGAAAAAGCTTTTTTAGACATAAAGTAATTTTTGACAAATTAATCAATTCTTTTAAAATACTGCATCAAGTCATTGTTATTTCCTACAATTACACCTTCTTCACCTTTCAATTTAATCTGGTGAAGTTTTTTGACATCGCTAGGAGCAAAAAATCCGGTTTCTAGTCTAGAATTTGCTGAGAAGGTTCCATCTCCATTTCCAATAAGCATTAATCCATTACTAGCATCATTTCTTGGAGTTTCAACTTCAGAAGTAAATAAATTACCTGCAACTAAAAGATCGATGTTTCCGTCATTATTGTAATCATCAACAATAATGTCATTTATAGAAGATAATTGTGCTTGATAAGGAAGATCAATAGATTCGAAATTAGAACTCTTATTAATAAGCACTACACTTTTAAAAGAATTAGCATGAAGTCTTAAGGCATTGTCTAGATTCACTTCTCCATAAACATCTTTTACATCAAGTGAAGCAAACAGATCGTATTTCTGTATTTTACTTTTTAACTCGGGGACCTGCTGAGAAGAACATGAAAATCCTCTTAGCGGAAATTGAATGCCATAATTGTAATAGGCTAAAACAATGTCCTTACTCCCATTATCGTCAAAATCATCATAAAAGACTTCAAAGGGTTCCTCAGGATTTGCTTGATATTTATAATTTTTCCCAAGATTTCCTAAAACTAAATCCTCTTGTCCGTCATTATTAAAATCTGCGCTTTCTATTGAATACCACCAACCGCGTCTCTGGTCACATGAATCGTTTAATTTTTCTTTTTTTAATACCCCGTTGTAATTTTTTATCAATGTTAAAGGCATCCATTCTCCAACCACAAACAAATCTTTGTCTCCATCATTATCATAATCTGACCAAACTGCATCCGTTACTAGGCCCAATTCGCTTAAACTATTATTTACATCATTGTACTTTTCAAAAGTTCCATTATTGTTAACCAACAAATAACTGGTAGCCGGTTCAGGATAGTTCCACGGAATCATTCTTGATCCAATGAAAAGATCTAAATCTCCATCGTTATCAAAATCATAAGGCCTTACAACTGAGCCTGACTCATAAACATCTGGCAATAGATTTCTTTTAAATTCAAAATTCCCTTTGCCATCGTTAATGTATATTCTGTCAAGATATGTGCTAGAGTTAGGAGAAAATTCATTTCCTCCACTAACAACATAAAGATCGTTATCTCCATCATTGTCGATATCTATAAATATTGCATCAATATCTTCAAGAACTTTATGTGGATTCCAGGTTTTACTATCTGATTCAATAAGTTCCCCTTGCACATTTTGAATAAGTAATTTTGAAACTTTTCCAGATGCCGATCCAATATAAACATCATCTAAACCGTCTCCATTCACATCACCAACGGCTAATGCAGGGCCTAACTGGGATAACTTGTGAGGAAGTAAAACTTGCTTTTCAAAATCATCGAAAGAATTTTCAATATGAGTATAATTTATTTTGGAGGGAACCTGCTCAAAAAATAATTCTTTTGACTTAGAATTAGAATTAAAACGCTTTGAATTTCTTGAATTTATTTTTAATACTTGATTAGCTTTTACGTCAAACAGTTTAGTTTGTTTAGAATTTGGCCAAGTAATTATTAAACTATCTACTTTTTTATGAATTCCTAATCCAAAGTGAATCATATTTTCACTTGTAGAGTAAATTCCTCTAACGTTAGAACTTTCAGAAAGCTGAATTTCTTTTCCGTTGTATATGGAAACTTTAGATCCAAAGACAGGTTTATTATTCTGGTTAATAAGTTCTAGTCTTAAAAAGTTATTTTTTGAATTGTTTTTATAAATGAATGCCTTTTCATTTACATTATTTACTACTAAATCTAAATCTCCATCATTATCTAAATCTGCATATGAGGCTCCGTTAGAAAAACTAGGTTGATCTAAACCCCATGATGTTGTCTCATTTTTAAAATCAAGATCTCCGTAATTTTTGTACAGGTAGTTTTTAATCTTAACACTAGGAACTAATTCTAAAGCCTTATCAAGGGGGAGAATATCCCATAGATTATAATCAAAAGATTTATTTTTTTTAACATAATCATCTGCGATTTTTAAAACAAACTCTCCTAATTTTTTATCTGCATCAGTATTTCTAATATCTCGTAACAGTCCGTTTGTAACGTATATATCTTTTAAACCATCATTATCAAAATCAGCAATTAGATTTGCCCAACTCCAATCCGTTGTTGAGGTTTTAGTGTATTGAGCAACATCACTAAAAGTTTTATCTCCGTTATTTATTTGAAGTGTATTAAACATATACTGAAAATGACCACCATTTTGAACGACTTTCCAAAACGAAGAGGGGTTCA
>CAJJCV010000048.1 GCA_905182765.1 Cryomorphaceae bacterium BACL29 MAG-121220-bin8
TTTTTAATATAAATATCACAAAGACATGTTGAGTTCTCTGTAATTTTATAATAATTTTTATGGTTTAATAAATTATAACTTTTAGTGTAAATTGATCTAATAGCAAAAGTTATAGACAATGACATATAATACCTAGAAACCTCTCTGTGATAATCTTGAGAATAATGACCTGATTCAAATAATACAGTAGGTGTATTTAATGACTGAAAAGTATCACCAACGCAGTTAATATTGTACTCATCATTATATCTCCCTATGTTTTCTGGAATAATTTTTTTAATATTATTAAATACATCTAAAATTATCTTCATAGAAGTTACCCTAGAAACAGTTTCACTTCTTGCTTCATCAGCAGAGGGAGATAAAAACGAAAGAATAGATGAGTTAAAATTACTAGTCGAATAAATAGATCTTTGATCGTGGAGATTAAAACAAAAGTCAGGTTTAAAGCTATTGTACATGTCTTTTAAAACAACGCTTTCTGGTTGAGATAAATCAACAGCATCTCTGTTAAGATCTATATTATTGTAATTTGTTCTAGTGTATTTTAATGCTCCATCAGGATTTAAAATAGGAATTACCAAAAGTGTTAACTCTTTAAGCATACTTGGCTCATGTAAATTAAAAAAAGATATTGAATCAAAAAGAGCTTTAGTTGAGGTAGACTCATTACCGTGCATTTGTGACCAAATCAATATTTTTAGGGGGCCAGAACCAATTTTAAAATAATTAATTGGTAAGTTGTTTACGCTATAGCCACAAATACTGGAATTATATTTTGAATTTAAGCTAGCTATTGAATCATTTGTAATATATCTACCCGAAATTTCTGATTCTTTATAGTTTACATAATTATCAATCTCAATATTCATTAGTTTTTTTTACAAAGTTAACAATACAAATGAATACAATTGTAAACCATATTGATTCCAAAAAAAGGTATTATTATTACTGTTTATGACATTTGTAAACATGAATTTTTTTAAAAAATATAAGTATCTCTTTTTAAGTGTTTTATAAATTTAAATTAAATCAAAGCTTTAAATAAATTATTATTAAATTATACTATTTATAGCTAAGATATCTAAATAATTTTTTATAAATTTACAATTGTATACATGAATAATTTTACAGAAAAGTTAAAAAAAATAATTGAAGACGAAGGTTTAACCGCGTCAAAGTTCGCTGAAAAAATTGGTGTTCAAAGATCTAGCGTGTCACATGTATTAAGCGGAAGAAACAAGCCAAGCTTAGATTTTATATTAAAAATAAATAAATCTATAAATAACATAAGTCTTGACTGGTTGTTAGACAATGACACTCATAAAACAATAGATTTCCCTGCTCCTATTCCGAAAAACGACACAGTCAATAATAGTGATGTTAAAAATGAATTAGAAAAAATTATATTATTTTTTAAAGATGGTTCATTTAAAATGTATAAAAATTAATAAATTTACATTCATGTATACAAGAATTATTTTATTACTACTATTACTTTCATCATGTGACTTTCCAGAGAGAAATTGTTTAGATTTTCAGTCAGGAACATTTGAATTTGAATCAGTTTCAGACGATGGAAAAAAGCTAATCACTAAGTTTACAAGAACACAAGATCTAGAAATCGGATATTTTAACGGAAAGATTGATTCAAATACTGTGAACTGGGTTTCAGATTGTGAGTGTATTTATAAAAAAGTAAATCCTAAGTCTTTAAGCGAAACTAAACCTGTCCAGATGAAGATTTTAAGCACCAATAAAGATTCTTATACTTTTGAATATTCTTTTGTTGGTGACATTAAAAACAAACAAAGAGGCTCTGTTAAAAAACTAACTGATTAAAACTCTAATTCCGTTTGACCTTTATCATCATTTAAATCATTGTCAATTCCATTAATTTCCTCTGATTCTACATCCAATTCATTTAGTATTTTTTTTTCTGGAGGCGAATATTCAATTGGATCAAGCTGATTTATATTTTTAATCTTGTAAGAACTTAATTTATTACCAATTGCTTTTATCCCTTTGACTAAAATCAACTCATCAATAACTTTAACTTCATTATCCTTAACTCCTTTTGAATTCTTAGAGAAAGATAATTCAATCACTGGCTTCCACTCAGTTGAAACTAGTTCAAGTTGAACTTTAGATTCATCTGGAATAAATTTCTGGTCATTATTCTGACTTCCTGCTAAAAATCTTTTTACAAAATAACAGTCTTTTAGCCCATTAAAATAAATAACTGAAATAGGTTTTTCTGGAATCCATTTTTCAAGAGTAATCATGTCCTCAGGAAAATGCATGTTTACGTCTGGTTTAACTGTTTTTAGAGAGCCATTTTGCTGAATAATTATCAAATTATCATCGCTCTTAAATTCACCTAACAATTCACCTCTTTCATCAACATTTAATCTCTGGATAGTCTCATCAAACCAAATTTTTCTTGGCTTTAAAGTAGAGAGTCCTTTTTCTTTAAACTCTATTTTGTTTATACTGTATTTAGAAACTATATTTCCTTTTGATGATCTACCTTTAATATCAAGATCTGCAAAATCAAGTTCCCATTTTAATTTTTTAATGGAGCCTGTTTGTCTCAATATAATATTTACAATTTCTGCTTCTCCATTAGGATTTGCAGAAAAATAAAGCAATTTTGAGTCCTCTTTCCCACTAGACAAGTCATATGCTTTGTCTCTTGTAACACCAGTAACACTAAATCTTTTTATATAAGAGGTACCTCCTTTACCATCTCTATATATCATATTATATACAGTTCTTTTATCTTTCTTCTTAAAAACAGCCACATGTTTAATATTTTTTGAAATAAATTTTTTAGATTCAACTTTCGTTACCATCATCTTACCATCTTCAGTAAAGGTTATAACATCATCAATGTCAGAGCATTCCTCAACAAACTCGTCTCTCTTAATCGAAGTCCCAATAAACCCTTCTTCTCTATTCACGTATAACTTATAGTTTTTAACAACTACTTTTTTAGCATCTACATCTGCGAATATTCTTATTTCAGTTTTTCTCTTTTTTTCTTTTCCATAAACTGATTTAAGATTTTTAAAATAGTCAATTGCAAAATCAGTTAAGTTTTTAAGATTATAAACAATCTTCTCTAACTCAGCTTCTATAGCTTCAATTTTAACTTGAGCTTTATCAATATCAAATTTTGATATTCTTTTAATTTTAATTTCCGTCAACCTAACTATATCATCTTCAACGACATCTCTTTTTAAATGAGTCGTAAAAGGTCTTAATCCACTTGAAATTGCAGAAATAACACCTTTCCAGGTTTCTACATTTTCTATATCACGATAAATCCTATTTTCAATAAAAATCCTCTCTAAAGAAGCATAATGCCATTGACTCTCGTAATCACCCTTTTTATATTCCAATTCTAACTTTAAAAGCTCTTTTGTGTTTTGAGTGGATCGTTTTAAAATCTCTGAAACACCAATAAACAAAGGTTTATTATCTTCAATAACACAACCTAAAGGTGAAATAGATGTCTCACAAGATGTAAAAGCAAATAACCCGTCTATTGTTTTATCAGGAGAAACATTGGATGGTAAATGAACTAAAACCTCAACATCATTAGCAGTATTATCTTCAATTTTTTTAATTTTAATTTTTCCATTATCATTAGCTTTTAATATTGAATCAATCAGAGAAGAAGTTGTAGTTGAAAAAGGAATTTCACTAATCACCAAAGTGTTTTTATTTAATTGATTTATTCTAGCCCTTATCTTAATTCGCCCTCCTCTTAAACCATCATTGTAATTACTAATATCCATAACACCAGAAGTAGGAAAATCTGGAAATATTGTAAACTTTTGATCTTTTAAACATTTTATAGATGAATCTATTAGTTCAATAAAGTTGTGAGGTAAAATTTTTGTAGATAAACCAACTGCTATACCTTCTCCTCCTTGAGCCAAAAGCAATGGAAATTTAACAGGTAAATTTATTGGTTCTTTCCTTCTACCATCGTAAGACGATTGCCACTTAGTAATTTTAGGACTAAAAACAACTTCTAATGCGAATTTTGATAATCTTGCTTCAATATATCTAGATGCTGCAGACCTATCACCCGTTAATATATTTCCCCAATTTCCTTGAGTTTCAATCAATAAATCTTTTTGACCAATTTGAACCATTGCATCAGCAATACTTGCATCTCCGTGAGGATGATATTGCATGGTATGCCCCACTACATTAGCAACTTTATTAAAACGACCATCATCTAAATCCTTCATTGAATGAAGTATCCTTCTTTGAACAGGCTTAAAACCATCTTCAATTGATGGTACCGCCCTTTCTAAAATAACATACGATGCATAATCAAGAAACCAATCTTTATACATTCCTGAAACCCTGACCAATGAATCTTCTAACTCATTATCCGAATTTGGCTGGCTTGGCTCAATGTAATCTTCTTCCATACTAAGAATCTATTCTATCCAATTCAACTTTGAGGTTATCTATTATAAATTTCTGTCTATCAGGTGTGTTTTTACCCATATAAAAAGAAAGTAGATCTTCAATACTAAAATTTTCATCCAACATTACAGGATCTAGTTTTATACTTTCTCCTATGAAATGCTTGAACTCATTTGGCGAAATTTCTCCTAAACCTTTAAATCTAGTAATTTCTGGTTTAGCACCTAATTTCTTAACCGCATCTAATCTTTCATTTTCAGAGTAACAATAAATAGTTTCTTTTTTATTCCTAACCCTAAAAAGTGGTGTTTGAAGAATGTACAAATGTCCTTCCTTAATTAATTCAGGAAAGAATTGTAAAAAAAATGTAATTAAAAGCAATCTAATATGCATTCCATCAACATCAGCATCAGTTGCAATTACAATATTATTATATCTCAAAAACTCAATACTATCCTCAATATTTAAAGCAGCCTGAAGTAAGTTGAATTCTTCATTTTCATAAACAATCTTTTTTGTCATAGAATAGCAATTAAGAGGTTTTCCTCTTAAACTAAAAACTGCTTGAGTATTTACGTTTCTAGATTTTGTTATAGAACCACTAGCAGAATCGCCTTCAGTTATAAACAAAGTTGAATCAAGTCTGTTTTCTTTATTCATGTCTCCAAGATGAACCCTACAATCTCTTAATTTCTTATTATGAAGATTTGACTTTTTAGCTCTTTCTCTTGCTAACTTTCTAATACCTGATAGCTCTTTTCTTTCTTTTTCTGCTTGAACAATTTTCTTTTGAATTTTCTCAGCAGTATTTGGATTTTTATGAAGATAGTTATCTAAATATTTACCAATGAAATCGTTTATATAAGATCTAACAGTAGGAAGATCTCCACCCATATCTGTTGAGCCTAATTTTGTTTTAGTTTGAGATTCAAAAATAGGTTCCATAACCTTTATACTGACCGCTGAAATAATAGATTTTCTTATATCACTAGCATCATAAGGTTTTCCATAAAAATCTCTTACAACCTTAACGATAGCTTCTCTAAAAGCAGACTGATGAGTACCTCCTTGAGTAGTGTGTTGACCATTTACAAATGAATAATACTCTTCACTATACTGGATTTTACTATGTGTCAAAGCTACCTCAATATCATCTCCTTTTAAATGAATTATAGGATATAATAATTTATCTATATCATTATTATCTTCTAAAAGATCTTTAAGACCATTTTTTGAAATATATTTTTCTCCATTAAACAAAATTGTTAATCCTGGATTTAAATAAACATAATATCTAAGCATTTTAGAAACATATTCTGCTCTATATTTATATTTTTTAAAAATTAAATCATCAGGGATAAAAGTTACTTTAGTTCCTTTTCGTTTAGATGATTCTTCAATGTCCTTGTCTAAAGTTAAATTACCTTGTTCAAAATATACTGACTTAATTTTTCCGTCTCTACAAGAGTCTACTTTAAAACTTGAAGAAAGTGCATTAACAGCTTTAGTACCAACTCCGTTCAATCCAACTGATTTTTTGAACGCCCTAGAGTCATACTTTCCTCCAGTGTTCATTTTAGAAACAACATCTACAACTTTTCCAAGTGGAATTCCTCTTCCATAGTCCCTGACTGAAACACCAGAATCAGAAATTGAAATTTCAATTGTTTTTCCAGCACCCATTACAAATTCATCAATAGAATTATCTAAGACTTCTTTTAAAAGAATATAAATACCGTCATCAGGCGAAGAACCATCACCTAATTTACCAATATACATTCCTGGACGCATTCTTATATGCTCTTTCCAGTCTAACGACCTTATATTATCTTCAGTGTAATTTGATGAAACTGACATAGCTACGAAAATAGCTAATATAGGTGTGGATTAAAAAAAAATAAAATGGTGTTTTAATAAATTAATTAACAATAGAATTAATCAGTTGTTGAAATCTTTTTTAAACATTAAATCTAAAATGCATTACATCTCCGTCATTAACGACGTAATCCTTTCCTTCAATATTTAACTTTCCAGCTTCTTTTACTTTAATTTCATTTTTATACTTAGAATAGTCATTAAACGAAATAACCTCAGCCCTAATAAAACCTTTTTCAAAGTCTGTATGTATTACTCCAGCAGCTTGAGGAGCAGTCATACCTTTATCTATAGTCCATGCTCTAACTTCTTTTTCACCAGCAGTAAAATAAGTTTGAAGATTAAGTAAATCGTATGATTTTTTAATAAGTTTTGAAGAACCTGCTTCACTCAATCCTATGTCATCTAAAAAAGCTTTTCTATCATCATAATTATCTAATTCATTAATATCTGCTTCAGTTGCAACAGCTAATACTAAAAGGTCAGAATTTTCGTTTTTAACAGCTTCTTTAACTTGGTTAACATATTCATTTCCGTTAATTGCTGAAAATTCGTCAACGTTACACACATATAAGACGGGTTTATTAGTAATAAGATCTAAAGTATTGGAAAATTCCTGTTCTTTCACAGTTAACTCAATACTTCTTATTGGATTAAATGTTTGTAAATGATTAATCATTTTAACCAAAACATCGTTTTGAAAAGCTGCATCTTTATTTCCCGTTTTTATTAAACGCGATAACTTTTCTTTTCTTTTTTCTAAAGTTTCTAGATCTTTTAACT
>CAJJCV010000049.1 GCA_905182765.1 Cryomorphaceae bacterium BACL29 MAG-121220-bin8
CATTAACAGTTGCAGAAGATCCGACAACTACCGATTGATTAGTATATCCAACAAAGCTAAAAACAAGGGTATCCCCGTTTGAAGCGTTAATTGAATAATTACCATCGAAATCAGTTGAAACTCCATTTTGAGTTCCTTCGACAAGTACAGTTGCTCCCGGAAGAGGCACACCATTATCATCGGTTACTGTCCCACTAATTGATTGAGCTTGAACGGAAAAACCGAATGCAAACATCAATAAGAAAGAGGACAAAATTGTTAAAAATTTTGTTTTCATAAATATTTAGTTTTGTTTAAATCAGTACTAATTTAATAAAAACGTTAACACTTCATTAACATATTCGTAAAAAATTTAAACAATTTCGACAAAAGCGTATTTTATTACGATCAATTTTTTAGAAAAAACATCTAATAAATAGTATCTAAACATTTCTAAAAGAATGTTTTAGGGATTGATTTTGCTATATTTTATAAGAAAAGTATCTCATCAACAAAAAGCCAGGCGAATTCTCCTTGAGCAGGATGACCTTTAGGAAGTTTTTTGTTGCTTTTAACAACAAGTCTGAGCTTGTTTGATTTTTGATTGATGGGTATTTTAAAAAATTTCACAAGATCAGATGCCCCTAAAATTGAGGGTACATAGTCTTTTGAATAAATTAATTTATCATTTTTTCCGCCAATATCATAAAGCTCTATCCTTTTAGGGAACATAATATATGAACCTATAGATTCTAAAGCATGTATGCCAATTCCTGTGTGTGATTTACCTTTTAAATCTATTTCTAATACTAAATCTCCAGAATTTCGCTCATTAACCCCAGCCTTGTAATCTTGAGTACGAATAAAGCCGTTCCAATCCCCGTCTCTAAAATTGATATCCCCTACAATTCCGTCAAATAGTTTTTTAGGATTTTTGTATCTATTATCAGGAGCTGTCTTTAATATATAATCCTTTAATATTCCTTCAACTTTAACAAAATCTACAGAACCTATTTTACTGTCTAACCAACCGCTCTTGAAGGCTTTCGCTTTAAGATTTGAAGAATTAGAAATAAAAAAAGGATTCTTATAAATAGTAGACAAAGAATCTGGATCTTCTCCATTAAGAGTGTACCTAATTGTAGGATTCCCTAGAGGCTTATAAAACTCTATTTTTAAAGAGTCCGAAAACATTGTTTGCCCTGATATAGGTTCAGGGGATGATAACGGAACGCCTTTTGCAAAATCACTAACTCCAAAATTTAAGTTTGTGGTGTATAAATCTGAAAGTTTTTGTTGATTGTCATTGTTTATGTTGGTGTTCCATAAATAGACAGTTTTTAATTCATTGTTTTGCAATAGCTGATTTAAGCCCTCAAACCCCACGCCTGTATTGTTTAGGTTAAGACTTTCTATAGAACTACTAATTGATAATAGTCCATTGTCTGTTATACTCGTGTTGTTAATTTTTAAGTATTTTAAATTTGTAAATGACTTTAACTTCTGCAATAAACCGTCACTTAGGTCAGTATTGCTTAGGTCTAGTTTAATTAATTGTTGTTTTACTTTGCTTAATGCGCTTAAGTGTTTTGATTTTAAATTCGTTCCTAAAAATTTAGCTTCTAAATAATTGTTCGAGACGCTATTTCTTTCCAGTCTAAAATTTAGGTCTAATAATTTTTCCAGATCTTTTTTTCTGGGTGGATCCACTTTTTCTAAATCAACCTTAATAAAAGAATTTACAATTTCTTGTTCGTTTTTTTCAAAAGTATTAAACGAATTATAAGCCTCAAACTCTGCACCTTTATCTATCCAAATTCTAAGTAATTCAATTTCATTTTCAGTAAGTTGAGAATTTCCTTCAGGTGGCATATGCATTTTATCTTCCATTGGAAGATTTGGGTAATTATATAAATGGCTTGAACTTGCGTCAAAAGAGACTAATATATTACCTGATTCACCTCCTTTTAAAATTGCTTCTTTTGAATTCAAGATCAAATCACCTTTGGATTTGTTTAGGTTATGACATTTAACACATTTATTATCTAGAATTGGCATTACAATACTAGAATATATGTTTATACTATCAATACTTGTAACATTTGTTGTTTGACTAAAATCTGGTAATTTTAAATAGTCGCTGCCATGTGTTATCTGTCCTCCAAAATGTCCAGTTACTGACAATAAGACAATAGTAATTAAGAACACTCCATTGAAATACTTTATGTGTGTAGATGTTTTATGAATCCACAATAAAACTCCAATAAAAAGAGTCGTAGAAATCCCCAGCCACATATGTCTTTCGATCAAATCTCCTGAAAAATCATCGCCTAAATAAAGAAAAAAACCAAGCAAGGCACTTAAAACAGAAAATACAAATGAAAACAACAAGCCAAATCTAATAGGAATTGTATAGCTGTTTTTAAAAAATTTCTCAAGCAGAACAAGACAAAACGTTAAGTACAGCGCACCAATTGGAAGATGTAACACAACTGGATGAAACTTTCCTATGTAATTAAGTAACTCCATTATGTTATTGAGTAATTAGCATCAATTAAAAGATCCTTGTTCTCGTTGTCACACAAAGAATAATTAAACCCTTTTCTCAAACTATATCCTGCATAATCTCCATTTTTATTAATGGCTATAAATCCAACCTGTAAATATTCCCATTCAGGACCAGATTTATGAATTTTTGAAATTCTTTCAACTATTGTTTTACAGGCCTCCAGTGGAGATGCGCCTTGTCTCATTAGTTCAACAACCATAGCGCTTCCTGATGTTTTTATTATAGCTTCACCTAAACCGGTAGCTGCCGCAGCACCAACTTCATTATCTAAAAATAATCCTGCTCCAATTATTGGAGAATCTCCAACTCTACCGTGCATTTTCCATGAAGCTCCACTTGTTGTACAAGCTCCGTAAAGGTCTCCTGTTTCATCAATTAACAGCATACTGATTGTATCGTGATTTTCAATATTAATAATGGGCTTATAATCTGATTTTTCTTTCCATTTTATCCAGTCTTTTCTAGATTCTTCTGTTAGTAAATTCTCTTGATTAAAACCTTTAGAAATAGCGAATTCTAAAGCACCTTTCCCAGATAACATGACATGTGGCGTGTCTTCCATTACGTGTCTTGCTACTGAAATGGGATGTTTAATATTCTGCAAAAAACTTACCGATCCACAATTGCTATTTTTATCCATTATACAAGCGTCTAAAGTGACTATTCCTTCTCTGTCAGGATATCCTCCAAGTCCTACGGATCTTACTTTAGGGTCAGCTTCAGAAACTTTAACTCCTTCTTCAACAGCAGACAGTCCTCCTTTTCCACTTTTTAAAACTTCCCAGGCTTTTTTGTTTGCATCTAGACCGTGATTCCATGTAGAAATAATTCTAGGATAAGTTTTTTTAATATTAATATTATTTAATTCATCACAACCTAAAATACTAGAAACCCCTAAAGATCCTAAAGCAGATTTTTTTATAAAATTTCTTCTGTTACTCATTTTTAAAAATTAATCGATTATTCCAATTTCTCTGTTTTCTAAGCCAATAACATTAGTTAAATCATCTCCAATTTCTTTTCTTTTATTATCAGCTAAAGCAATTATTTTTTTTACAATTCCTGGAAATTCATTAATAATGTTTTTTGTTTCTGATGGATCTGTTTTTAAATTATAAAGTTCATTTTCTAAAAGATCTACATATTCGTATTTTATTGGAGTTCCATCATTTCTACCTTTTCTTCCGTTTAAAGTTCTATACCTATGAGGAAAATACATTTTATAATCTCCGTATCTAACTCCATGAAGACTGTTTTTATGATAATAGAAAAATAGTGCCTCATGTGGATTTTCTTTTGATCTTCCTGTTAAGTTTTTCCAAATATTTTTTCCGTCAATTTTATTTTCAGAAAGGTTTGAACTAATCACTGAGGCAAAAGTTGGAAGCCAGTCAATACCCATAAAAGGAGTGGAAAGGACAGTGTTTGGTTTTATTTCTTTTGGATACCAAACAATACAAGGTACTCTTTGACCTCCTTCCCAAGTGGTTCCTTTCCCTTCTCTATAAACTCCTGTTGAACCAGCATGTTCTCCATATGAAAGCCAAGGTCCATTATCTGATGTGAAAACAATTATTGTGTTTTTATCTAAATTATTTTTTCTTAGAGATTCCATAATGAGCCCTACAGAATGATCAATTTCTTCAATTACGTCAGTATATAACCCATACCCAGATCTTCCATTGAATTTTGATGATGCAAATAGCGGAACATGAGGTTGAGGATGAGCCAACAATAAAAAAAACGGATTATCTTTATTTTTTTCTATGAAAGAAATACTTTTTCTAGTCAATTCCATTGTTAAATCAGACTGATCAGTAAGTATTTCTACTGGCCTATCGTAATCATAGAGCATTAAGTCAGGATAACTATCAGGATATTCCGCATGGAAGGGCCACATGTCATTTGAGTATAATATTCCAAAAAAATCATCAAACCCATGATTTGTTGGTAAAAATTTTTCATTATCCCCTAAATGCCATTTTCCATAAACTGCAGTATTATATCCCTTTTGCTTAAACATTTCGGACATTAAAAATTCACTTGGATTAATTCCTTTTTTTGAATTTGGCCCAAGGGCTCCACTAAATCCTATTCTATTTGAATAACTTCCGGTTAAAATAGAAGCTCTTGAGGCAGAACAAACAGCCTGAGTAGAATAATAAGATTTTAATAAAGCTCCTTCCTTGGCTAAGTAATTTAAATTTTGGGTGTTAATCGTATTAGAACCATAGGAACTTAAATCCGCAAATCCTAAGTCATCTGTTAATATAAATATTACGTTTGGAGACTCAACATTATCATTAGTTTTACAAGATGAAAAAAATAGACATATAAGGAATACTTTTAGAACAGCTGTTTTAATAAATTTCATTGTTTTAAGAATTATTAAAAATTCATTTTTTAAATTAGTCATTTAAAATTAATATTCACAAATTTTTATATAAGTGATATTGATTTATAGTTAATACAATTAAATATATCGTTGAGCAAAATGGAGATTAAAAAAAGACGCTTATTTAGAAACCCTACATATAACAAGATATCTTCCATCCCAATTTCAAGTCAAATATTGTTTTGGATAGGTTATTTTACTTTTAATACAATAAGATGGGGTAGTTTTTATTCTGATTATGCTTATTCCTTTAAATCTAATCTTATTGAGTTTCCATTTCATATTGCATTATCTTACATTTTCATATTTTACCTTCTACCCAAACTTTTTAACGGAAAAGTTATTGATTTTTTCACTCTTTTAGTTATTAGTCTGGGTCTTGCTCTTGTTTTAAAATTTCTGGTTGCTTATTACTTTACTAGTGGAGATGTAATGCCTGAATATGCTGGTATAACTTCAACACTGAATCTTGCTTATGCGACTTCTTATCTGCTTGGACAAATTTATGTAATAGGTTTTGTAACAGCCATTAAATTAGCTATAGACTGGATTAAGCAGAAAGAATATCTCACTGAAACTAACGAAATGCTATTAGAAAATGAATTAAAATATTTGAGATCTCAAATTCAACCTCACTTTTTTTTCAATACACTTAATAACCTTTACTCTTTAACTATTGACAAGTCAGACAAGGCCCCCGATTTGATCTTAAAGCTATCTGATTTAATGAAATATTTTTTATATGAAACAGGAAAAGAATTTCAAACGTTAGAAAATGAAATCTCTCATATTAAAGACTATATTGAAATAGAAAAATTAAGATATGACGAAAATCTAAAAGTTAATTTTAATATTAATATTAAAACAAAAAAAGTAATTGTTAAACCGTTAATTCTTATTCCACTTGTTGAAAATGCATTTAAACACGGTGCAAGAAATTCAAAAAAAAACGGATACATTACCATTGATTTGAACGCAACATCAAATCTTTTAGATTTTAGAATTGAAAATTCATTTGAAAAACCAACAAAAAAAATTAAAGCACAAATTGGAGGAATAGGACTTACTAACCTTAAAAAAAGGCTGGACTTAAATTATGGTCCTGATTTTTTTAATCTAGATATAATTAAAGAAAAAAATAAATATATTGCACACCTTAAAATCAAGCTATGATCAATTGTATAATATTAGATGATGAGCCTCTTGCAATTAAGATAATTGAAAATTTTGTTAAAAAAACTGATTTTCTAAATTGTATTGCCACTTTTTCTAATGCTAATGATGCTTTGCCTACTTTAAAAAAAGAGAAAGTTGATTTAATGTTTTTAGACATTAACATGCCTTTTATTGATGGGATTAGTTTTTTGAAAAACTTAGAAAATCCGCCAAAAACAATTATTACAAGTGCACATTCTGAATATGCTCTTGATGGCTACGATTTAAATGTAGTAGATTATTTAATGAAACCCATTCCCTTTGAAAGATTTGATTTAGCTGTAAGTAAAGCATATAAGTTGATCACTATTCAAAGAAATGAGAAAAGCCTTGATCTTGATTTTGTTTTTGTTAGAGTTAATAAATTAAATGTTAAAATCAACTATGATGATATTTTAGTAATCGAAAGTTTGAAAGATTACATTAAAATAGTTACAAAAGACAAAAACTTTATTGTTCATACCACTCTCACTTCTTTTACAGAGTCTCTTCCTAGAAATAAGTTTATTAGAATTCATCGATCTACCACTGCTGCAATCGATAAAATAGATGTGATTGATGGCAGCAACGCTTATATAAATAAACTACCGTACAAAATTGGGGGGAGCTATAAAGAGTCCTTCAAAAAATTAGTAGTTAATTTCAGTTAATCCTCCATTAAATTTAAAGCTTCTAAAACTGTAGTGACTGGAAACTTACAAGTATTGTCAACACAAACGTAGATGTATGTTTCGTCCTTAAAATACCTGTCTTTAAGTAAGTATAAATCTGATATATCATTTGATGCAGCTGTTAAAGAATTAGGTAAATACTTTTCCATTAGTTCATTGGCTCTATCTATAGCATTAGTTCCACTTATTGCTATTTCATAAAACTTTTGAGAATAGTTATGAGAATTAGAAAGCCATAATAAATGATCTGTAACTCGATCGTTTAAATTATCGCTTATGTTGTTAATCATTTTTTTAGACTGTAATAAATACTCTTTATTTCCATTAAAATGACCAAGTCTAAACAAATTAAAATTCATTATTGAATTTGCTGAAGGCGTAACCCCATCCTGAAGATTAATTAAGGTGTCAGCAAATAAGTTTTCTTGATTAGTTGAAAATCTATAAAAACCTGATTCTTCTTTAAATTTATCATTAGAAAACAATGTGAATTCATTAGCAGAATGTAAATACTTTTGATCGAAAGTAACTTCATAAAGGCCTATTAGAGCATCAATATAATAACTATAATC
This sequence comes from Cryomorphaceae bacterium BACL29 MAG-121220-bin8, assembly GCA_905182765.1. Lineage (GTDB taxonomy): Bacteria > Bacteroidota > Bacteroidia > Flavobacteriales > Flavobacteriaceae > MAG-121220-bin8. The sequence continues at coordinate 7,402 of CAJJCV010000049.1, forward strand.
CTCAAAAAATAAAACCTTAGCAGGACCACTACTAGTATGCTGAATGATATTATTGTCAATCATGTTTTCAGACAATGAAGTTTGAATTAAAAGCGCTTTTTTTAAAAAAATTGGATCTTTTGTTGTTTTATAACTGTCCACTAAGCCTCTAATAGTTAAAGCATTCCAAGAAAAAATTATTTTAGAATCAATTATTGGATGAACTCTTTTTTCTCTTTCAATCCCTAATAAAGAATTGATTTTCGTAAGCTTTTTATTAAATTCTTTTAAAGTAATTCTTTGTTTTTTAGCATAATCTTTATCAGATACTGTCTGATAAAAAACATAATTATCATTTTCCCAATATCCTGTTTGATTAATATTGTAATACTCTGAAACCCATTTGAAATCGTCTTTCAAAATATTTTTCAACTCTTCTATCTTCCATACATAAAAATCTCCCTCACTTTTTGTTCCATTTTCATAATTTGTGTCTGCAGAAATACTTGAGTATATAAGATTATTATTTCCTGTCATTTTAGACTCTAAAAACCTGTGAATATTGTAAAGTTCCGATTTGAAACGCTCATCTTTAAAAACTTTAAATGCATTGGAATAAATACTCAAAAGCTGAGCATTATCATAAAGCATTTTCTCGAAATGAGGAATATGCCAAGTATTATCAACTGTATAGCGATGAAAACCTCCATCAATCCTGTCATTTATTCCACCTCTAGAGATTTTCATTAAAGAATTATAAACAAAGTCCTTCATCTCTTGGTTATTATATTCATTTGAAAATCTCAAAAAGAAGTTTAACATTGAGGGTAAAGCAAATTTTTGCCCGCTACCAATTCCTCCGTTTATTTTATCTGAATATTTAAATGCTTTCTCCGCCAGTTCAATTTGCAACTCGCTGGAATAAATTTCGTCTCTTGGAGATGGCTTAATTAAAGCTTCTTTTTTCACTCCTTCTCTAACACTATTAGCATATTCTAATACATCAGGCTTTCTAGTTCTATAAAACCCACTAACTTGATTTAAAACTTGAATCCATTGTGTTTTAGGGACATAGGTTCCTCCCCAAATAGGAGTGCCATCAGGTAGAGCTATAATATTCATTGGCCATCCCCCGCTTCCTGTCATTAACACAAGCGCTTTCATGTAGATTTCGTCTAAATCAGGCCTTTCCTCTCTGTCTACTTTTATATTAATAAAATTTGAATTCATGACTTGAGCGACATTAATATCTGTAAAACTTTCCTCTTCCATAACATGACACCAATGACATGAGGAATATCCGACGCTAATTAATAATAATTTATCAGAATTTTTTGCAGAATCTAAAGCCTCTTCAGTCCAGGGAAACCAATTAACTGGATTAGTAGCATGTTGCTTAAGATATAAACTTTTTTCATTTGCTAATTTATTTTCCATGACTTGGGATAGTGTGAAATTTGAACTAATTATAAA
>CAJJCV010000050.1 GCA_905182765.1 Cryomorphaceae bacterium BACL29 MAG-121220-bin8
TGGGTGGCGGCAACAAATAATTTTGGTATTGAGTCTGGAACATTATTTATGATTCAATTCTTCTGGCAATTCCCTCATTTTTGGGCTTTAGGCTGGATGTTACACGACGATTATCAAAAGGCTGGGATTAATATGTTGCCAACAAAAAAAAGAGACAAGTCAACAGCTCTGCAAATAGTACTTTATTCACTTTGGACAATAATAATTTCAGTATTTCCAGTTACTGGACTCACAGGCGATCTTAGACTTACTGTTGGATCAGCTGTAGTAGTAGTATTGCTAGGCTTAGTAATGCTATTTTACTCAGTAAACTTGTACAATAAGATGGATGTAGCTGCTGCAAAAAAATTATTTACCGTTAGTATTTTATATTTAACACTTTTACAAATAACTTATTTAATAGATAAAATGTATTTATGGACTTAGAAGAACAACAAGAATTAAAGCAAAAACACAGAAGAGCAAGAAAGATGATGCTTCTATTTTCTTTGCTTAGTATAACTATGACATTTGCTGGTTTGACTAGTGCTTATATAGTAAGTAAATCTAGACCAGATTGGTTGGTTGATTTTCAATTACCGGATTATTTTATTTCTAGTACATTGATCATAGTTTTTAGTAGTATTAGCATGTGGCTAGCTAAAAAAAGCATTAAAAATGACAACTTTTCTAAAACATCTTTTTGGATTGGAACTACATTTTTATTGAGTGTTTTATTTGTCATTTCTCAATTTCTGGGTTTCCAAGAATTAATTTCTAAAGGCTATTATTTCACTGGAGCTCAAAGTACTGTAACAACATCTTTTCTGTATGTTCTTTCCATGCTTCATTTGGTTCATGTTCTAGCAGGAATGATAGTATTAATAGTGGTGTATATAAACAACAAAAAGAACAAGTACAAAGAAGAAAAACTTGGTTTTGAATTAGCTGAAACATTTTGGCATTTCTTAGGTTTTTTATGGTTGTATTTGTTTGTGTTTTTATATTTCTTTAGATAGTAAAAAATTGTAACTTTGTAACCTTAATTTGTATATTTAAATGAGCTCAACAATAACAACAATAGACGACGATAATAATGATGTTTGGGGTGGAGGAAATAAGCCCTTTAATTCTAGCTACGGAAAATTAATGATGTGGTTTTTTATCGTTTCTGATGCATTAACTTTTGCTGGTTTCTTGTCAGCTTATGGTTTTTCAAGATTTAAAAACATGGATTCTTGGCCTATTGCTGACGAGGTATTTACTCACTTTCCTTTTTTACATGGAATAGATGCTCCAATGTACTATGTAGCATTAATGACATTTGTATTAATTTTTTCATCTGTTACTATGGTTCTTGCTGTTGATGCGGGACATCACATGCAAAAAGGAAAAGTTGCATTTTACATGCTGTTAACAATTATAGGTGGAGCTATTTTTGTTGGATCACAGGCTTGGGAATGGAGTAATTTTATAAGAGGAGAGTACGGAGCTGTTGAAACTAAAGGAGGCCAAATTTATCAATTCCAAAGTTTAGAAACAGGTAAAAGAATAGCCTTACATGATTTTGCAGTTGAAATTCCATCTGAAAGAGTTCAACATGAAAGTAAAAATGGAGTGTGGTACATAGGTGAAGGCTCATTACCATCTTACACTACCCAGGAGGTTATTTCTGGTTTTGTTGCGGATTCTGATATTGTAATTAAAACTGAAAAAATTGATAAAAATGGTCATAAAATTATATTATCAAGAGAAGAGTCACTAAATAAAATAACTCAAGCCGTTAATGTTGTTGAGGGAGCGAATTTAATTAATAACGAATATGGAAATCGTTTGTTTGCTGATTTCTTCTTTTTTATAACAGGGTTTCATGGATTTCATGTTTTATCTGGGGTGATTATTAATATTATAATTTTCTTCAATGTTCTTGTTGGAACTTATGAACGAAGAGGTCATTATGAAATGGTTGAAAAAGTTGGATTGTATTGGCATTTTGTCGATTTAGTTTGGGTATTTGTATTCACTTTCTTTTATCTAGTTTAATATATTAAAATGGAAAATAGCACACATAAATTAGAAATTTTCAGAGGACTTGTAAAGTTCAAGTCTAACACAAGTAAAATTTGGGCAGTATTGTTTTTTTTATCTGTAGTTACTATAGTCGAAGTAGCACTTGGTATTATAAAGCCTGAAGTATTGATAGTAAATTCATTTTTGAGCATGAAGCTTATAAACTGGATTTTTATTATTCTAACCATAGTTAAAGCATATTATATTATGTGGGACTTTATGCACATGAGAGATGAAGTTAGAGGACTTCAATTTTCTGTTATTGTGACACTTTCGTTTTTAATAGCTTACTTGGCTTTTATATTATTGGTCGAAGGAAATTATATTTTTGACGTTATGTATGAAGGATTTGTGAGTTGGAATTTTTAACCACCAAAATCATTTAAATGAGAAAATATATAGTTCTCACTATTCTTTTTGTTTTGCCCCTAGTTGTTTACCTTTTTTTTGCGTCTGGCATTAACCATTTCGCTAAACTTCCTGTATTAACAAATAGTGTTGTTGACGTTTCAGAATTTTCAAATTATACTTTTAAAAATAAAATCACTGTTTTGGGATTTTTCGGAAATAATATTCAAGATAAACATGGTGATGCATTAAATCTAAATCAAAAAATTTATAAAAGATTTTATCAATTTAAAGATTTTCAATTTATTATGGTTCAGCCTAATGGCACTAGTGAATTAATTTTAGATCTTAAAAATGATTTAAAAACTGGAACGGATACGGATCTTATTAATTGGAAATTCATAACTATTGAAGAGGATAAACTGGTAGGATTGTTTAATAGTTTAAAAACAAACCTTTCTTTGGATTCAAACGCAGGCACTCCTTACGTATTTATCATTGATAGAGATTCTAATTTAAGAGGAAGAGATGACGATGATGGCGTCAAGTATGGATATGATTCTAGATCTGTTGCAGACATAAATAACAACATGTTAGATGATGTAAAAGTTATTCTAGCTGAATACAGAATGGCATTAAAAAAGAACAACAGGTATAAAGAGAGTTTAGATTGAAAAAGTATTCTTACATAGGCGTTTCTTTTATTGTATTAATCTTTGGGATTATATTCTTCCCAAGAATAATGGATCGAATTGAAAACCAGTCTATAAATGACTCGAAACGTCTGTCTATTTCTGACGAGCTTAGCTTTATAAAACTAAATGGAGAAAAAAGAAAAGTTGCTGATTTTTTATTCTTAAATCAAGACAGCCTATTTATAAGTAACCAAGATTTTAATGGCAAAGTATTTGTTGCGGAATTTTTCTTTACAAGGTGCCCGTCTATTTGTATAGAAATGAATAAAAACATGAAAATTTTAGACGAGATATATGGCGACAGAGATGATTTTGGGATAGCATCATTTACTATAGATCCCGAAAATGACACTCCAACTACATTAAAAAAATACTCTGAATTAATTGAAGTAAAATCAAAAAATTGGCATTTTTTAACAGGAGATAAGGAAGATATTTATGAGCTGTCAAACAAAGGATTCAATATTTTTTCCTCTATTAACCAAGCAGTTGAAGGCGGGTTTGAGCATCAAGGATTTTTTGCTTTGATAGATAAGGATGGTTATATTCGTTCAAGAGTAAACGATTATGGCACTCCTATTGTATATTATTCAGGGATAACTAATGAAAATGAAAATATACAAGGAATTGAGATGATTAAAGAGGATATCGATAAACTTTTAAATTTAAAATAATGGCTAGTAATAAATATGGAATTTGGATTAAAATTGTATCTGTTTTAATCCCTGTTGTTGTAGCTATTTTGTTTACTGTTAGAATTCCCAATGTTGAACCCTTGTCGTTTTTACCTCCAATTTATGCTACAATAAATGGATTTACAGCCCTTCTTTTGATTTTGGCACTAAGAGCTATTAAATCAGGAAAAAGATTACTACATGAAAGATTAATGAAGACTTGTATTGCTTTGTCATTAGTTTTTTTAGTCATGTATATAGCTTATCATATGACTTCAGATCCAACTTCTTTCGGAGGAGAAGGAGCGATAGCTTATTTATATTATTTTATATTAATTTCTCATATCATATTATCAATAATCTTAATTCCACTTGTATTAACAAGTTATGTAAGAGCTATTCAAGCTCAATTTGATCCACATAAAAAGATTTCTAAAATCACATTCCCGATTTGGCTATATGTAGCAGTTACTGGGGTTGTGGTATATCTAATGATTGCACCTTATTACGTATGAGTTTAATGATTTATTTATTGGATCTGCAATGCGCTATGTGTAGGGCAGTTTTAGAGTCAGGTGCTGACCAAAAAGCTGCTGAAAGTTTAAACGATGGAATAGTTTATTTAATGATCATTCCATATATACTAGGCGGATTAACTCTGTATTTTCTCTATTTAAAGTTTTTTAAAAAGTAATATTGTATATGTGTAATTTTTTTTTACTTTTGCTACTATGTATTGCATAGTACTATGCAATGTATAATATAGTAGTTAGCCTTAAATCTCAAATGAAATATATTCCATATATAATTTGATTTAAAGTGTTTGAGATTAAGGCTAGGTATTTAAAAACCAAAAAATGGAATTACTTATTGAATGGAAACAATTATTTGGATTGATATTGTTACTAATAATTACAGTAATTACTATCAATTTTATTAAAAGAAAAATTAAAAACTTAAAACAATGAAAAAAATATTATTACTATTATTTATCACTTTCACGTTCACTTCTTGTGATGCTTTTAAAGTAAACCCTACAGTTACCGTAAACAACGATATTAACTTGACCATAGACGGAGAGAATATGGACGGAGTTCAAGGGGAGTGGATTATTTCTTCCGAAGAAAAACAAGAAAATGGTAAAGAGATAGTTATTATCACCATCAAAAAAAATGAAATAAATTAAGTTATAATTGAGTACCGAAAATTTCAAAATACAAATTAGAAAAGGACTTTTGGAATTCTGTGTTTTACAGATTATTTCCAAAAAAGAAGTTTATGCTTCTGAAATTATAGAGGAATTAAAAAATTCAAAAATAATTGTAGTAGAAGGAACTGTATATCCATTACTTAGTCGATTAAAAAAATCAGAGTATATAAAACATGAATGGAAGGAGTCTTTGCAAGGACCACCACGAAAATATTATTCAATTACTGATTCTGGATTAAAATATATTGAAGAACTGATCGTTTCTTGGAATGATATTAACAGCTCGGTTAAATCATTATTAAAATCTAAAAATTAAAATGAAAAAAACACTTACAATTAATATAGGTTACTCCATTTTTAATATTGATGAAGATGCCTATGAAATATTAAATAAGTATCTAGATTCAATTAAGGATTATTTTCAGAAGATTGAC
>CAJJCV010000051.1 GCA_905182765.1 Cryomorphaceae bacterium BACL29 MAG-121220-bin8
GAAACGGAGATAAAAAGATTCATAGTATAAAATATTTTTATAACTAAACCATAGGCATATCTTCTTCTTTTAATTCAGATAGTTTAAGTAAGTGTAAAAGGCTTGAAATATATCATTAGCGTGTACATGAGCGTGTACAATAAATAAAAAAGGGAACTACATCTCTGTAATTCCCTTCGTGACCTCGGAAGGATTCAAACCTTCAACCTCTTGAGCCGTAATCAAGTGCACTATTCAGTTATGCTACGAGGCCTTTATATATGTTGAAGAACTGTTTTAAACTGCTTCTTAAAATTAAAAGTTACAACTTGAGCTACAACAACTACTAACTTACATGGTATTTATACCTGCAAATCGAATGCGAATTTAAGTAAATTTTAATACAACTGCATCATCAGTTATTATGCGATGTCTTAAGTGACAGAATATAAATCAAACTAAATCATAATACGAATAGAATTGTTGTAAATTCACCAAGTATTCACTCAAATGTTTACGCCTATACAATCTGTGGTTGGATTGTGTAAATCAAGGTTAGAAGCTGTTCTTTGGAATAACTTCTAACCTTTTTTTAATTTATTGTATTTATCTATTTGGTTTTTAGATCTTGAAAAGATTAACTTTGATTTATGATACCAGAAAAAATTGCATTTATTTTTGTTTTAGCCTTCTTTTTAATAGTATTTATTCAAAGCGGCCTAGATAAGGTGTTTGATTATAAAGGAAATTCAAGTTTTTTAAATGATTCCTTAGGACCCTTTTTTTCAAAGCCATTAATTACACTTGCTCTAATTTCAGTTACTATTTTAGAGCTAATATCTGGATCGCTATGTCTTATAGGAATTATTGATGTTATTTTTAATGACTCGAACTTTATTGGATTAATCGGAATGATTATTGGCTCTATTGCATTATTAATACTTTTATTTGGACAACGTGTTTCTAAAAACTACGATGGTGCAAAAACAATTGCTATATATTTTATTTTGGCAATGATTGGTATTGTATTAGCCTAGTGGTTATAACATTATTCATCTTTTATTAATAGGGTTGCTTGAATTATTAAATTAATTATTATTTAATAACTCAGTTTAGCATTATTTTTGTTTAAATGTTTTTATTAGTTCAATAAATGAAGAAAAGTAAACCAGATAATATTGTTTTTGACAAGAAGAGTAACAAGTACAACGCTTCTATCCTTCCTTACGCTTCTAGTGTTGGTGCTCCATCAATTAAAATTGAAGATAATTCTAGTTGGAAAGAGAGGGGAGTTGCTAAAGTAAATAAGAAAATTAGTCTTAAGTTTCAAGAACTGAAATCTGATTATGAAAATTTATTAGATGAGTTTAAGTGGAATGAAATCATATATAATTCTAAATTTTCTTTTGAACCTGTAATAGGAGAGAATTATTATTTATACACGGATAAAAGCAATCAGTATTTTTTGTCTCTAATAAATCCTGAATCTTGGAATAAAGAATGTATTGGGGAGTTTACACTAAACTCCGAAGGCAAATGGTTAAAATCTATTTAAAAACTACATTCAAAGTTTCTTTTAATCCATATTCAAATTTCCAATTCCAATCATTTATAGCCGATGAATCATCTATTTTTTTTGGCCAAGTATCAGCTATATCTTGTCTAAAATCACTCTTATAAATTACTTTAGCATTACATCCTAACTCAATAAGTTTTTTTTCTAGTTTGTTGGGAGTTATACTAAACCCTGTGATATTATAAGAATCCTTTACTTTTAGATTTTGCTTATCAACAGACATATAATCAATAGTTCCTTTTACTGCATCATTTATATATAGCATAGGTAATTCAGTATTCCTATTTAAAAAACAAGTATAATCTTTTCCGTTTTTTAAAGATTGGATCATTTCAATAATATAGTCTGTAGTTCCTCCGCCTGGTTTTGTGTCAAAAGAAATAATTCCAGGATATCTTAAAGAACGAATGTCTAAATCAAATTTTTTATTATAATAATTAACTAATCTTTCTCCCGCAAGTTTAGAAATTCCATAAATAGTTTCAGGGTTTAAAATTGAATCTTGAGCTGCAAAACTTAAATTTGATTTTGTTCCAAATACTGCAATTGAACTAGGCCAAAATATTTTTTTAATTCCATTATTAATTGATAAACTAATAATGTTTTGAAAACTTTTCATGTTTATTTCCCATGCCATAAATGGATTTCTTTCTCCGTTTGCTGAGAGGACTGCTACTAAATGGTAAACAACATTAATATTGTGTTTTTTTATTAGAAAATCAATTCTTTTTTCATCCATTGCATCGGCAATTTCAAAATCACAACTTAAATCTTCTAATGGCGATCTAATGTCAGTCGCTAAAACATAAGTATTATTCTTGTTAAAGAACTTAATAAATTCTCGACCTAATTGTCCTAGTGCACCCGTGATAATTATTCTTTCCATCCTTAAATAAAAATTATACTTTTATACAATAAAATTAATTATGTACGAATCTATCAAAAAAAGACTTATTAAGGAGTTAGATGAAGTTAAAATTTCAGGTCGATATAAAAATGAAAGAGTTATTTCTTCAAATCAGAGTTCAGAAATCAATGTTAATAACAAGAAAGTCTTAAACTTTTGTGCAAATAATTATTTAGGTTTGGCTTCAAATAGCGAAGTTATAAAACGTGCTAAAGATACTTTAGATAGTCATGGTTTTGGCATGGCATCTGTTAGGTTTATTTGTGGAACTCAGGATATTCATAAGGAGCTTGAAAGCAAGATATCTGATTTTTTACAAAAAGAAGATACGATTTTGTATGCTGCTGCTTTTGATGCCAATGGAGGTTTATTTGAACCATTGTTCAATGATCAAGATGCTATTATTAGTGATGCTCTAAATCACGCTTCAATTATTGATGGAATTAGATTGTGTAAAGCTAAAAGATACAGGTACAAGCATAATGATATGCAAGATTTAGAAGTTCAGCTTAAGAATGCTAGAGACTCTAGAAATAAAATTATTGTTACTGATGGTGTTTTTTCTATGGACGGAACTATTGCTCAACTTGATAAGATTTGTGAATTAGCAAAAAAGTATGATGCTTTGGTAATGTCTGATGAATGTCATTCTACTGGATTTGTTGGTCCAAATGGAAGAGGAGTTCCTGAAGAATTAGATGTAATTGATCAGGTTGATATTATAACTGGAACACTCGGGAAAGCACTTGGTGGAGCTTCAGGCGGTTTCACAAGTGGCCCTAAAGAAATAATAGATTTATTAAGACAGAAATCACGTCCTTATTTATTTTCAAACACTTTAGCTCCCTCAATTGTAGGTGCTTCTTTGGGAGTTTTAGAAGTCTTGGAGAAAGATAATTCTCATTTAAAAAAGCTAAAGGAAAACACAAGATATTTTAGAGAAAAGATTTCAAATTTCGGGTTTGATATTAAACCAGGGAATCATCCGATAGTTCCTGTAATGCTTTATGATGATCACCTTGCTCAAGACATGTCATCAGAGTTGTTAAAATTAGGGATATATGTAATTGGCTTTTTCTTTCCTGTAGTTCCTAAGGGTCAAGCTAGAATTAGAGTACAAATTTCAGCCGCTCATTCAATTGATGATATTGATAAAGCTCTAGATGCTTTTTTTAAAATAGGAAAGAAACTAAAAGTGATATAAGGAAAAATTAATCTAAACTCTTTTTTGTGACATAGTATCTCCAACCTATTAACAGCAGTTGAAACTTAGATGCTTTTATCGGATCTATTCTCATTTTAGTTAGACTTGGAAGTAAAACTCTGTTTAGTTTAGCTAATACTCTAAATATATTTTTCATTTAATTAAAAATATAATTCATATGTTATCTTTACAAAAATAAATATATGGATTTTAATACTATTTCCTTGTTAATTTTTGGTTTAACAGTCTTAGTAATTGGCGGAAATTTATTATTAAAAGCTGCTGTTTCAATATCACTTAGATTTGGAATACCAAAATTATTAATAGGTATGACAGTAGTTTCGCTAGCTACATCTGCCCCAGAACTTATTGTTAGTATTAAATCAGCCTTGAAGGGATCTCCTGACTTGGCTATTTCAAATGTATTAGGTTCAAATATTGCAAACCTTGGATTAGTTCTTGGGATAACAATAGTATTTTCTCCAATTAATATTTCTAAAAGTATTTATAAAAAAGAGTGGCCTATTATGATGTTTTCTGCAGTTTATTTTTTGATTGTTGTTCTTGATGGTGTTATTAGTAAAACCGAGGGAGGTATTTTAGTATGTTTTTTAGTGATGACTATTTCGGCTTTAATAAAATTACGTGACAAGGATGAAGTTGAGCTGGAGAATGAAAGTGAAGATTCATTTTTGAAATCACTTTTAATATTATTTTTTGGTGGATTGTTTTTATATTTTGGTTCTGAGTGGTTTATAGATGGAGCTATAATGTTAGCTAATTCTTTTGGAATTAGTGAAAGAATTATTGGAATTACTGTGGTTTCTGTTGGCACTAGTATACCTGAGTTAGTAACCTCTTTAGTTGCAGTTCTTAATAAAGAAAAAAGCATATCATTGGGCAACTTATTAGGTTCAAATATATTTAACGTTTTTGCAGTTTTAGGAATTACATCAATTGTAACTCCACTGACAGTAATAGATCAAAATATAATTGATTATGATATTTATATTATGTTGTTTTTTGCAGCAATAATACTTCCTTTAATATTTTTTCCCAAAAAACTTGTTCTTGGAAGAAAAGAAGGGATTATAATATTATTATTTTATACTGTTTATATATATCAATTATTTTTTAGTTAAATTTTTATAAAAAAAAACCCTCATTTACGAGGGTTTTTTAATTTTAATTTAAATATTAAACTTTAGCTGACTTAACCGTTTTAACAATTCTACCGGCAATTTTATATGGATCACCATTAGATGCTGGTCTTCTATCTTCTAACCATCCTTTCCAACCTTGTTCAACAGTAATTATAGGAATTCTTATAGATGCACCTCTGTCCGAAATACCATAACTGAAGTCGTTTATTGATGCTGTCTCATGAAGACCTGTTAGCCTTTGTTCGTTGAATTGACCATAAACACTAATATGTTCTTTTACTACAGGTCTAAATGCTTCGCAAACTGCTTCATAAGTTTTTTGAGAACCACAAGTTCTTAATAATGTATTAGAAAAGTTAGCATGCATACCACTTCCGTTCCAATCTCCTTTGATTGGTTTTGGATGATATTCAATATAGTAACCATAGTTTTCAGTTATTCTATCCAAAAGATATCTTGCAATCCATATTTCATCACCAGCTTTTTTAGCTCCTTTTGCAAACAATTGAAATTCCCATTGTCCACTTGCCACTTCTTGATTAATTCCTTCAAAGTTTAATCCAGCCTCAATACATTGATCTGCATGCTCTTCAACTAAGTTACGACCATGTGTGTTCTTACCACCAACAGAACAATAATACATTCCTTGAGGACCAGGGTATCCTCCAACAGGAAATCCTAATGGTAATAATGTATCGCAATCCATTATGAAATATTCTTGTTCAAATCCAAACCAAAAATCATTATCATCATCATCAATGGTAGCTCTAGCATTTGATTCATGAGCAGTACCATCTGCATTTAAAACTTCCGTCATTACTAAATATCCGTTAACTCTGTCAGGATCAGTATAGATTGCAACTGGCTTAAGTAAACAATCTGAAGAACCACCTTCTGCTTGTTTTGTTGATGAACCATCGAATGACCAAATTGGACAATCTTCTAACTTACCACTAAAGTCTTCAATAACTTTAGTTTTACTTCGCATGTTTTGGGTTGGTTTATAACCATCTAACCAAATGTATTCTAATTTAGATTTACTCATTTTAAATAAATATTTAAGGTTTTAATTATTGTTTAAAAATAAAATATATTATTGATTTTAAGGGATTTAACGATTTAAAAGATATTAACAGAACTCATTTTTATTAATACTGTATTTTTTGATAATATTTTTTTTCTTTTTAATAATTATTTGATTAAAAAAATGATTTTTTCATATTTAATTCTAATCATTAATTATAACAAATTAAATTATTTAAACAATTTCATTACTTGTATATTTGTTTTATCATTTATGCAAAATAATAGTTCAGATCGTTATAATTTGAGAGGAGTTTCAGCAGATAAAACTGATGTTCATAATGCTATTAAAAATGTTGATAAAGGTCTTTTTCCAAAAGCATTTTGTAAAATAGTTCCAGATTATCTTTCTAATGATCCTGACTATTGTTTAGTAATGCATGCTGACGGAGCTGGCACTAAGTCTTCCTTAGCTTACATATACTGGAAGGAAACGGGAGATATTTCAGTTTGGAAAGGTATTGCTCAAGATGCTTTGGTAATGAATATAGATGATTTATTATGTGTTGGAGCTGTTGATAATATTATGTTGTCTTCAACAATTGGTAGAAATAAAAATTTAATATCCGGTGAAGTTATTAAAGCAATAATTGAAGGAACAGAAGAATTAATAAAAGAAATGTCGTCATATGGCGTTAATATCAAGTCTACAGGTGGAGAGACAGCTGACGTAGGTGACTTGGTTAGAACAGTTATAGTAGATTCAACTGTTGTAGCAAGAGTTAAAAAATCAAAAATAATTGACAATGCTAATATATTAAGTGGCGATGTTATTGTCGGGTTAGAATCTTTTGGAAAAGCAAACTATGAGTCTAGCTATAATGGCGGTATGGGAAGTAATGGTTTGACTTCAGCAAGACATGATGTTTTTAAGAAGGAGTTAGCAAAAAAATATCCCGAAAGTTTTGATCCACTAGTCCCTAAAGAACTTGTTTATTCAGGATCTTTTGATTTACTAGAAAAAATTGATGGTTTAGATTTGGATGCTGGTAAATTAGTACTTTCACCAACTAGAACTTATGCTCCAATTATTAAAGAAATTTTAAATCACTTCGATTCAAATTCTGTTCACGGAATGATTCATTGTAGTGGAGGAGCACAAACTAAAATTCTACATTTTATTGATGATTTACATATAATTAAGGATAATTTATTTACTACACCTCCCTTATTTAAAATTATCAAAAATGAATCCAAAACTGATTGGAAAGAAATGTATAAAGTGTTTAATATGGGTCATAGAATGGAAATATATGTTGATCCAGAAATTGCTCAAAATATCATTGATATTTCTAAATCCTTTGGAGTTGATGCTAAAATTATTGGAAGAGTTGAGTCAAATGACTCAAAAAAACTTAGCATAGTTTCAGAGCATGGGACTTTTGAATACTAAATGAATTCAAAATATTATAAATTTGTAAAAAAAGTTAATTCTTTAATATGCTAGATAAGTTAAATATTGTTCAACAAAGATTTAATGAAGTATCAGATTTAATAATTCAACCTGATATTATCACTGATCAAAAAAGATATATTAAGCTTAACAAAGAATATAAGGAACTAGGTTTAATTATTGAAAAGAAAGTTATTTACGAAAGATTGATTTCTAATAAAAATGAAGCTGAGGAAATTTCAAGAAATGAAAGTGACAAGGAGATGTTAGAAATGGCTAATGATGAATTAAAAGATTTAAAAGAAAAAATCAATATTATTGAGGAGGATATTAAATTCTTGTTAATACCTAAAGATCCAGATGATTCAAAAAATGTTGTAATTGAACTTAGAGCAGGTACAGGCGGAGATGAAGCTAGTATTTTTGCTGGAGATTTGTTTAGAATGTATACTAAGTATTGTGAAGGCAGAAAATGGAATGTGAGTTTAGTTGATACAAGTCCTGGAACCTCTGGTGGTTATAAAGAAATAATTTTCGAAGTTTCTGGAAACGACGATGTATATGGTCTTTTAAAATTTGAGTCCGGAGTTCATAGGGTTCAAAGAGTTCCCCAAACTGAAACCCAGGGAAGAGTCCATACTTCAGCCGCTACAGTTATGGTATTGCCTGAAGCAGAAGAATTTGATGTTCAAATAAACATGAACGATGTAAGGGTAGATTATTTTTGTTCTTCTGGACCAGGTGGGCAATCTGTGAATACAACTTATTCAGCAGTAAGACTTACACATACTCCAACAGGTATAGTTGCTCAATGCCAAGATCAAAAATCACAACATAAAAACAAAGATAAAGCTCTTAAAGTTTTAAGATCTAGATTATATGAGTTAGAACTTAGTAAAAAACTAGAAGCAGATTCTTTAAAAAGAAACTCCATGGTTTCATCTGGAGATCGTTCAGCAAAAATTAGAACTTATAATTATCCTCAAGGCAGAGTTACAGATCACAGAATAGGATTGACCTTATATGATTTACAAAATATAGTTAATGGCGATATACAAAAAATAATTGATGAGTTGAAAATAGTTCGTAATTCCGAATTACTAAAAAATTCTGAAGAAGTCTTTTAAATATTATGAAAGTCAAACACTTAACAGATCAAATAATTTCTAAAAAATCATTTCTATGCTTAGGATTAGATAGTGACATTGATAAAATACCCTCTCATCTTCTAAATGAATCTGATCCTGTTTTTGAATTTAACAAATTACTTATTGATTCGCTTAACAATTTAATTGTTGCTATTAAGATAAATACTGCTTTTTATGAATCAGATGGTTCTAAGGGTTGGAAAACTTTAGAGAAAACTATTGATTATATAAATATTAACTATCCAAACCTTTTTACGATTGCTGATGCAAAAAGAGGTGATATTGGAAATACCTCTGATAAATATGCCAAAGCTTTTTTTAAGCATATGGAGTTTGATTCAATAACTGTCTCTCCCTACATGGGAAACGACTCTATTGAACCCTTTTTAGAGTATAAGAATAAGCATACAATTTTATTAGGGCTCACTTCTAATAATGGAGCAAATGATTTTCAAATTACTAATGATGGAAACGACTTATTTAAAAAAGTATTATTAAAATCAAAAAATTGGAAAAACTCTAATAATCTTATGTACGTGATTGGAGCCACTAAATCTTCTTTTTTAAAAGAAGTAAGAACAATTGTACCTGACAGTTTTTTATTAATTCCTGGTGTAGGGGCACAAGGAGGTGATTTAGAAGAAACTTTTAAAAACGGAGTTAACAAAAATATAGGTATTCTTGTTAATTCATCAAGGTCAATTATATATGCAGGTAATGATAAAGATTTTCTTGAAAAATCATACATTGAAGCCAAAAGACTTCAAGCAGAAATGAATATTTTATTAGATAATATTAATGATTAACTATTCTATTTATAAAAATCATAATTCTAAAGAATGGGTAACTTTTGTTCATGGGGCAGGAGGGAGTTCATCTATTTGGTTTAGACAGATAAAGGAGTTTAAAAAACATTTTAATGTTATTCTTTTGGACTTAAGAGGGCATGGTAAATCAAAGTACCATTTAAAGAATGTTTTTGAAAAAAAGTATACTTTTAAATCAATATCAAATGATATTATTGAGGTTTTAAATAAAGAAAAAATTTCAAGTTCTCATTTTGTTGGAATTTCATTAGGCACTATTTTAATAAGACAATTGGCGGAGTTTTATCCGAAAATGGTAAAGAGTATGATAATGGCTGGAGCTATAATGAAGCTTAATTTTCGTTCAAGGTTTCTTATAAAGTTAGGTTCTGTTTTTAAATCAGTTGTTCCTTACATATGGATATATAAGCTTTTTGCTTTTGTAATTATGCCGTATAAAAATCATAAGAAATCAAGATTGCTATTTATTAATGAAGCTAAAAAATTATATCAAAAAGAATTTATGAGATGGTATAAATTAACAGCTGAACTTAATCCTCTTTTAAAACTATTTAGACAAGTTGAGCTCAAAATTCCTACATTATATTTAATGGGGGCTCAGGATTATATGTTTTTAAAATCAATTCAATTAATTACTGAAAAACAAAAATTTTCTAAACTAATAGTAGTTCCTAATTGTGGTCACGTTGTAAATGTTGATAAACCTAATTTTTTTAATAGCTCTAGTATTTCTTTTTTAAAAACTATTGAATAGTTGTTATTCAATACCTGGTTGTTTTAATTTGAAACCTTCTTTTTCTTTTGATTTTTTCACCATTTCTTTAACTTTGCTTAGTAGTAATTTCGAATTATATATAATTCCATCTTTTATGGTATATTTTACTCCTCCAACTCTAACAACCTTATTGTCATCATTTAATTTAATTGCACCTGTTCCATAAAGAACTTTTAAGTTTTCTAAAGGGTTTTCCTCAATCACAACAATATCCGCTAACTTTCCAACTTCAATAGATCCAATTAGATTTTCAGCTCCAAGTGCTTCAGCTCCATTTAATGTAGCAGAACGTATTATTTCTATTGGATGAAATCCAGCTTCTCTTAAGAGCTCTAATTCTCTTATATATGCAAATCCATAAAGTTGATAAATGAATCCTGAATCAGATCCTGTAGTAACTCTTCCTCCACGATTTTTAAATTCATTAATAAAGGTCATCCATAATTTATAGTTATTTTTCCATTGCACTTCTTGTTCAGTTCCCCAATAATGCCAATATGAGCCGTGAGAAACTTTACTTGGCTCGTAAAATTTCCATAAAGATGGAAGGGTGTAATCCTCATGCCATTCTGCACGTCTAGCCCTGTGCAAATCCCTGCTAGCTTCGTAAATATTAAAAGTAGGATCTAATGTGAAATCAAGTTTTATTAGTTCGTTCATAACATTATTCCAATGTTCACTGTAAGGTTCAGCTGATTGTTGCCATAGTTTACCTGCTTCTTCAAATCTATGTTGTTCATTTTGATAATTATAGTTAGAAGGATAGTTTTGCACAGTTTTATTATTAAATAATGCTTCTGGCAGTCCATACCAATGTTCCATTGTTGTTAAACCAGCTCTTGCTGAATTTAAAACATTCCATCTAGCAACACTCATTTGAGCATGATGAAAAGCTGACCTTAAACCAAGTTTTTTATTTTCGGAAATTGCTGCTTTTAAAATTTCAGGATTAGATCCAAAAAATTTAATACCATCTGCGCCTTTTTTTGCATTATCTCTAACCCATTTAATAGCATCTTCAGGTGTGTTGATTTCTGACCCACTGCCAAATCCTGTATAGGTATAGATTCTTGGTGCTATAATTGAATTATTTTCACTTTTCCTTTTTAAATCCAAGCTAAAGTCAAGTCCTCTTCCACTAGGTTCTCTAATTGTTGTAATTCCGTGAGCCATCCAAAGATTAAAAACATATTCTGGATCAGCTCCTTGAGAAGTTCCTCCAATATGTCCATGCATATCAATAAATCCTGGAAGAACATACATTCCGTTTAAGTTTAATTCGACTCCATTGTCTTGAAGTTTCGGACCATTTCTTCTTTTGTCAACACCAGGATATCCTACAACTTGAATTCGAGTTATTATGTTTTTTTTAATTTCTATGTCTACAGGACCTATAGGTGGCGCTCCATTTCCATTTATCAATGTTACTCCCCTTAATATAAGTTGCTCAAATGGACCTTGACTTATTTCTTCTTGACCATATGTATAAAAAAACTGCAATGCTATTAAAAAACAACATTGCAGTTTATTAAGTAATTTTATTTTCATGATGATAATTTTTCATGAAAATAGTTATAAATAATTAGTTTATCGAAAAATCACCGTATGCTCTTGTTCCGTGCTCTGCGATATCTAATCCATCTTCTTCTTCTTTTTCATCAACTCTAAGGCCTATTATTGATTTTGTTAAAAGGGTTATGATTGTTGCTCCGATGATACAAAAAGCTCCTGTAATTCCAACACAAGCTAACTGAATCATAAATTGATTAAATCCAGCTAATTCTCCAAATATACCTACAGCTAATGTTCCCCAGATTCCACAAAATAAGTGAACAGGAATAGCTCCAACAGGATCATCAAGTTTACATTTATCTAAAAATGCAACTGAGAATACAACAATTCCACCAGCAATAAGACCAATTAATATTGCTGAACCAGGTAGCATTTGATCGGCTCCTGCAGTGATTCCTACTAGTCCACCTAACACACCATTCATGAACATTGTTAAATCTAAATTTTTATATAAAATTCCAGAAATTACTGCGGCACCAATTCCACCTGCAGCAGCAGCAAGACAGGTTGTAACAAGTGTTAGTGAAGTAAGTGCTGGATCAGCTGATAAAACAGAACCTCCATTAAAGCCAAACCATCCTAACCATAATATAAGAACTCCAGCTGCGGATAATGGTAAATTAGATCCAGGTATAGCAAGTGGTTTGCCATCAGCATCAAATTTACCTTTTCTAGCACCTAAGAAATAAATTATAACTAAGGCTCCCCAACCACCAACTGAATGAACTAAAGTTGACCCTGCAAAATCATAGAAACCTAAATCTTCTGTGAATGTGCTAAAAAATCCTCCTCCCCATTGCCATGAACCAACAACTGGGTAAATAAATGATACGTATAAGAAAGCAATAAGCATAAAAGAACCGATTTTAATTCTTTCAGCCACTGCTCCTGAAATTATAGTAGCTGCTGTTGCTGCAAACATTCCCTGAAAAAGAAAGTCAGTCCAATAGGTATAACCTCCACCGGCATATGTTAATTGATCATAGTCCACACCAGGATCTAATCCAAAACCTGCAAACCCTAAGACTCCATCAATTATTCCAAAGTCACCTGGATACATAAGGTTAAAACCAAATCCACAATAAACTAATAATCCCATTGTAATTACAAAGAAATTTTTAAATAATATATTAATTGTATTTTTTTGTCTTGTAAGACCAATTTCAAGAAACGAAAATCCAAGATGCATAAAAAATACTAATGCTGTACAGATCATCATCCATACGTTGTTTGTTGTTAATAATTCCATAATAATTTTAGTTTAATGATGTTTTACCAGTTTCTTTTGTTCTGATTCTGTACGCTTCTTCAGCAGGAAAAACGAATATTTTACCGTCTCCTACTTCTCCAGAATATGCAGATTCTAATATTGCATTTATTGTTCTTTCAAGAAATTCTTCAGAAACAACAATTGATAGATATCTTCTTTGAATATCAGCTGTGCTGTAAGTTACTCCTCTGTATACGTGCCCCTCTTTTTCATTTCCAACTCCTGTTACATCCCAATATGTGAAGAAATTAACTTCTACATTATGCAAGGCTTCTTTGACTTTCGAAAATTTTGATTTTCGAATAATTGCTTCAATTTTTTTCATAATAATTTTTTTTATAATTTAATTAAAAACTCATTCCAAATACTAAGAATGCAGATTCAGAGTCAGGATTATAAACAAATGATCCAAACAATGGTAAAGTATAGTCTTCAGTTATTTTGATATCCTTAGAACCACCAAGTGAAATGTTACATAATCCACTTCCACCATTTACATACCAAGCATCTGCTGAGTCGTCACCATATCCAATTGCAACATCAATTGGTCCAGCTGAAAATGCAGCTTCAATATATAATGCTTCAACTTCAGTAAAGTATCCTACCATTAAATTTATTGGTCCAAGTTCTGCTGAACCAGAAATCTCTAAATAATCTCCTTCAAACAGTCCTTCTCCCTGAGCATAAGCACCACCTTCTCCAGGAAATGAATAATTAGTTAATGTTAGTCCAAATTTCCCGAAAGAATAGCTTGCATATAAATCAAGCTCGTTACCACCACCATTGGCGGTTGTTGGGAAACTTCCCCATGCTCCTACTTCAAAATCCCCAGTACTTAATGATACCCAAGGCTGAATGTGAGCTCCTGATCCAAATTGTGTACCTCTCCAAACATAAGAACTAACTACGTCTGCTCCTAAGTCTTGAGACTTTGCTTCATTAAAAGAAAGCATTGTGATAGTTAAAATTAATAAAGATGATAACGATAAAAATTGTTTTTTTAAATTCATGATAATGTTTTTTTGTTATTAAAATTGATTATTTGTTATTAATATTTTACCAAAAATAGCATATTGTAATATTATTCTTATAAAAAAAGTTACAATAGCATTTATTTTTACAAATATGATATTTCAATGATTATAAAATTCTAATAATGATAATTGTGAGTAGTTTATTTTATCAAATTGATCAATTTTTGAAATTGATAAAACCTATTTTACTATTTGTATTCCAATAAAAATTGCAGTGAATCCTGTTATTATTGAAAATAAGGTGTAGAATAAAAATGTACTTATATCTCCAGATTTTATTAAATCAACATTTTCATAAGCGAATGTTGAAAAAGTAGTTAGTCCACCACAGAATCCGGTTGCAAGTAAAATTGTTTGTGGAGAATTCATTTGGTTGTTTTTTATTGCCCAACCCATTATTAAGCCTACTATTAGACATCCTCCAATATTTGATATAAAAGTATTTAATGGTAATCTAGAATTACTGAAAATAGAAATATTAGAAATCAGATATCTAAACATGCTTCCTAATCCTCCTCCAATAAAGACTAATAGTAATTGCTTCATGATACACTAAGTTTTTTTAAAATAACTAGTAATGAAACAAAAAATATAAACCCTATTATTACCCATCTAATCCCAGTGTAGGAGCCTTTTAGTTCTTTTAAATCTTTTCTATAGCTAATTGTAACAATTACCAAAAAAGAAATAAAAAATAAAATCGCAAAAACTAATTGACCAGTGCTGAACATATTTAACTATTTTTAGTAAAAATAATACTAAATATAATATGAAACATCAATTAGAAGCAGTTAAAATCTTTCACGAGTTTTATAATCTTAATTACAAAGAATCTCCTACAACCAATATAGGTACTGATAAAATTAATCTAAGATTTAATTTAATGGCTGAAGAAAATGAAGAATATCTTGAAGCAGCAAAAAACAATGATTTAATTGAGGTCGCTGATGCTTTGGGTGATATGTTATATATTTTATGTGGAACTATCATAGAGCATGGAATGCAAGATAAAATAGAAGAAGTATTTGATGAAATACAAAAAAGTAATTTAAGTAAGTTAGGAGAAAACGGAAAACCAATTTATAGAGAGGATGGAAAAGTTATGAAAGGACCGAATTATTTTAAACCAGATATTTTAAAAATCTTTAATTAGGCTTCTGTTCTCCAACCGTGAGGATCTTCAGAAATATTATATTGAATATCGTTAAGTTTACTCTTTAATAGTATACTCCAGGGACTTTCAATTCTTGGTAATTCGAATTTTTCGTTTTCGTATCCAAAACCAATAATTGGTAATACTACAACTGCTGTTCCACTACCAAATATCTCTTTTAAACTATTGTTTTTTGCTGCTTCAATAATTTCATTAACCTTAATTGGTCTTACTTCAATATTTATTCCTTGATCTTTCGCAATTTGAATTATACTTTTTCTAGTAATTCCATCAAGAATACTGTCACTGGTTGGGGCTGTTATTAATTTATCTCCAATTCTGAAAAACAAATTCATTGTTCCTGCTTCTTCTATATATTCATGATTTGATGAATCAGTCCAAATTATTTGTTGATACCCTTCATTTCTGGCTAGAATTGTTGGGTAAAATTGGGCAGCATAATTACCAGCAGCTTTTGCGTAACCAACCCCACCTTTAGCCGCTCTACTAAATGATTTTTCAATTTTAACCCTTACATCTCCAGAATAATATGAATCAGCTGGAGCACATATAATCATGAACTTATATTGGTTTGCTTCTGTTGCGTTAATACTATCTTCACTAGCAAAAATAAATGGTCTTATGTATAGTGAATTACCTAAACCAGGTTTGATCCAAGCGTTATCAAGTTCTATTAATTTTTTTAAACTTTCAAAGAATAATTCTTTTGGAAATTCAGGCATTGCTAGTCTAATCGATGATTTTAATATTCGCTCATAGTTATCTAATGGTCTAAATAACCAGTTTTTGTTTTTATTATCCTTGAAGGCCTTCATTCCTTCAAAACATGCCTGACCGTAATGAAACACTCTTGCAGAAGGACTGATGCTGATTGGTTTGTAAGGACTTATTTGTGCGTTCACCCATTCTCCATCAATGTAATCACAAGAAAACATATGATCTGTAAAAACGGAACCAAAATTTAAATTATCAAAATCTATTTGATCAATTTTAGAGACTTTAATTTTTTCAACTTTCATAAGAATCAATTGTATTTAGTAAAATTACAAATTAACTTTGATCAATTATTAATATTGATATTAAAAATGAAATATTTAATTACTGGTGCTAGTGGACTAATTGGAAAAAAATTAGTTAAAAAATTATTAGATCAAAACGTGGATATAAATATTTTGACCACTAATAAGAATTTGAAATCGTCGAATAAAAAAATTACCAAATTTTATTGGAACCCAGAACTAAATATAATTGATTCAAAATGTATTGAAGGAGTGAAAATAATTATAAACCTTGCTGGATCTCCAATTGCTCAATTTTGGTCTAAATCTGCAAAAAAATTAATTGTTTTAAGCAGAATTAATTCTGTACGGCTACTAAATCAAATTATATTAGAAAAAAAATCAAAAATAGAACATTTCTTTTGTGCTTCTGCAATTGGGATTTATAAGTCTGATAGTACATATATACATAATGAATTATCTCCTCACATTTCAAATTCTTTTTTAGGTGACACTGTCAAACAATGGGAATTATCATGTAATGAGTTAATTAAACAGAACATAAATGTTACAATATTAAGAATAGGTTTAGTTCTGTCTTTAAATGGTGGACTACTAAAGCCAATTGTACAATCGGTAAAATTTTTTTTAGGCACATGGTTTGGTAAAGGAGAAAATATATATTCCTGGATTCATATAGATGATTTAATTGATTCAATTTTGTTTTTGTTAAAGAATAATAAACTAGGTGTATATAACCTTGTTTCTCCAAATCCCATTTCAAGCAAGGTGTTTACATTAGAAATTGGTAAAGTTTTAAATAAAAAAATATTTCTTCCATCGATTCCTGCATTTTTAATTAAATTAATTACTGGTTCTATGTCTGAGTTATTCTTATTTAGTCAAAATGTTTCTTCAAAAAAAATTACATCTGAAGGATTCAAATTTCAATTCAAATCAATTTCTTCCGCTTTAAATAATTTATTAAAATAATTTGATGACATTTTGACAAAATATTTAAAATTGGCAGTACTTTTGCACCCTAATTAAAAAAATTAATAATGAGCAGTTCTAAATCTAAAGCTTCTAAAAAACCTACTCTTAAGTCTCAAATAGAATCACTTGAAGTGTCTGTTAAAGATGAAAAAGATAAATTTTTACGTTTATTTGCTGAGTTTGAGAATTATAAGAAAAGAACTTCAAAAGAACGTCTGGATTTGTATAAAACTGCTTCTCAAGAATTAATGACTGCATTGCTTCCCATTGTTGATGATTTAAATCGTGCCTCTAAAGAATTTGAAAAATCAAAGGAAAAAAGTTTAACAGAGGGAATGTCTTTGATAAAAAATAAATTCTCTGATATTCTTAAATCTCAAGGCTTAATTTTGGTTGAAGTAAATAATGGAGATGACTTTGATGCTGAAATTCATGAGGCTATAACTCAAATTCCTGCTGAGAATGATAAAATGAAAGGTAAAATTATTGACATAATTGAGTCTGGATATAAGCTTGGCGAAAAGATTATTAGATACCCTAAAGTTGTTGTTGGAAACTAATTAAAATAATATGAAAGAAGATTTTTACGAAATTTTAGGTATTAATAAGTCAGCTTCTGAAAGCGAAATCAAAAAAGCATACAGAAAAAAAGCTATTAAATATCATCCAGATAAAAATCCTGGTGATTCTCAAGCTGAAGAAAAATTTAAAAAAGCAGCTGAAGCTTACGAGGTTTTAGGAAATAAAGATAAAAAATCTAAGTATGATCAATTTGGTCATTCTGCTTTTGACGGAAGTGGAGGATTTGGTGGATCAGGTATGAACATGGATGATATCTTCAGTCAATTTGGTGATATATTTGGAAGTTCTTTTGGTGGTGGAGGATTTGGAGGATTTAGTGGTGGAGGATCTAGGGTTCCAAAAGGTAGTAATTTAAGAATTAGAGTTCAACTTGAACTTAGCGAAGTTGTTTTAGGGGTAGAAAAAAAGATTAAGGTTAAAAGAAAAATTAAAGCAGACGGAGTAACTTATAAAAATTGTAATTCTTGTAATGGTTCTGGTCAAGTAACTAGAATCACAAATACAATTTTAGGAAGAATGCAATCATCTTCCACATGTCCAAGTTGTGGAGGTTCTGGTCAAGTTGTTTCAAATAAACCTTCAAATGCTGATTCAAACGGACTAATTTTAAAGGAAGAAACTGTACTAGTTAAAATACCTGCTGGAGTTGAAGATGGTATGCAGTTAAAAGTTTCAGGAAAGGGTAATGACTCAGCTGGAAATGGTATAGCAGGTGATTTAATTGTTTTAATTAGTGAAAAAGAACACGACACTTTAAAAAGAGAAGGTAACAATCTCCATTTTGATTTATACATCAGTATTTCAGAAGCTGTTTTAGGAATTTCAAAAGAAATTGAAACTGTAACAGGCAGTGTTAGAATCAAATTAGAATCAGGAATTCAATCTGGAAAAATACTAAGACTTAGAGGCAAAGGGTTAAGTAGTATTAATTCATATGGAAATGGTGATTTACTTGTTCATGTAAACGTTTGGACTCCAAAAACTTTAAATAAAGAACAAAGAGTATTTTTTGAGCAAATGAAAGAAAATGAAAACTTCGTTCCTTCACCTGAGAAGGGTGAAAAATCTTTTTTTGAAAAGGTTAAAGACATGTTTTCTTAATTTTTACGCTCCTTAACTTTATAATTTTACATCCAATTTTTATATTCAATTTGATTATATTTAAGAAAATATTTTTTCTTATGGATAAGCTTATTGATTTTCTTTACAAAGAATATTTTATAACAGAAAGCATTAAATTTTCTATAGTAACAATTCTTTTTGTTACAATGATTTTTCTTATTACTTATTTTTCATTAAAAATCATTAAAAAAATAGCTACAAAGAAACTTGATGAAGAGAGGAAATTAAAATTTAAATCTGTTTTCTCCTTTTTTAATTACTTTGTTTATGTAGTTATTACTTTAATAACTTTTCAAAATTTTGGTATAAACCTTACTGGGATATTTGCGGCTTCAGCAGCGCTTTTTATTGGAATTGGTTTAGCGCTTCAAACTTTTTTTCAAGATATAATTTCAGGAATTTTAATTCTGGCTGATCAAACTGTACATGTTGGTGATATTATTGAAATTGATGGTAAAGTTGGTAGAGTAGAAAATATTAAGATAAGAACTACACGAGCAGTTACATTTGATAACAAAGTACTGATAATTCCTAACCATAAATATCTGACTTCAACATTATTTAATTGGACAGAAAACGGTACAGTGTTAAGAGGATCTGTTTCAGTTGGAGTTGATTACAATTCAGATGTAGATCAAGTAAAAGAAATATTATTAGACATTGCTGATTCTCATCCACATCTAATGAAAAATCCAACTCCTAATGTGATTTTTAAAAATTTCGGAGATAATTCTTTAGATTTTCAATTAATTTTCACTTATAATAATGGTTTTAGAGTAAATCTTATTGAGAGTGATATAAGATTTTTAGTTTATAAAAAATTCAAACAAAACAATATAAATATACCGTTCCCACAAAGAGTTGTTCACTTACAAAAATAAAATATGTCAAAAATATTAATAATTGAAGACGAGGAAACAATTAGAAGAGTTCTTAAAAAAGTACTAATACAGGAAGATAAGAACTATGAGATTATTGAAGCAATTGATGGAGTTGATGGAGTTTCTAAAATCAATTCTAATAAACTAGATTTGATTTTATGTGATATTAAAATGCCTAAAAAAGATGGGATTGAAGTATTGCGTCATATTTTGAAGGAGTGCCCATCCACACCTACTATAATGATTTCAGGACATGGTGATCTTGAAACAGCTGTTGAATCTATGAGATTAGGTGCTTTTGATTATATATCTAAACCACCAGATCTAAATAGACTATTAAATTCTGTTAGATCAGCTTTATTAAATAATAGTTTTGTAAAAAAAGGAAAGACCAAATCTAATAAGTCAAACGAATACAATATTATAGGTAAATCAGATCTAGTTAAAGAAATTAAAGTAATGATCGATAAAGTAGCCTTGACAAACGCAAAAGTTTTAATACAAGGTCCAAATGGGTCTGGAAAGGAATTAGTTGCCCATCAAATTCATATGAATAGTTTAAGAAATTCTGCTCCTTTTATTGAAGTTAATTGTGCTGCTATTCCCTCTGAATTAATTGAGAGTGAATTATTTGGTCATGTTAAAGGTGCATTTACCTCAGCAGTAAAAGATAAAGCAGGTAAATTTGAAGCTGCAAACGGAGGAACAATTTTTCTTGATGAAATTGGAGACATGAGTATGTCTGCTCAATCTAAGGTTTTAAGAGCCTTACAAGAGCATAAAATTCAAAGAGTTGGAAGCGAAAGAGATTTAGTAGTCGATGTAAGAGTTATTGCAGCAACTAATAAAAAGTTACGTTCTGAAATTGAAAATAATAATTTTAGAGAAGATCTTTTTCATCGTTTAGCAGTAATTGAAATTAACGTTCCTTCTCTCAATGATAGACTGTCAGATATTCCACTTTTAGTTGATCATTTTTTAAAAGATATTTCTAAATATTCAGATCAAAATTTAAAAACGATGGATAAGGATGCAGTTAATAAATTAAAAGAATTTGATTGGTCTGGAAATGTAAGAGAATTAAGAAATGTTGTAGAAAGATTAATTATTCTTTCAGAAAAAAATAAAATAACAATAAATGATGTTATTAAATATTCAAACAAATAATTAAATGAAATTCTCTATTTCCACATACTTATTATTCTTTTCTGTTTTTATTTTTTCACAGGATGATGAAACAGTTATCAAAAATATTTTTGATACAACAATGACCACTAGTTCAAGTTATGAATTGTTAGATTTTTTATCAAACGAAATTGGTCATAGGTTGTCAGGTTCTTTAGGTGCAGAAAGAGCAGTTGAATGGGGGAGAAGTGAATTGTCTAAAATAGGATTTGATAAAGTCTGGTTACAAGAAGTAATGGTTCCGAAATGGGTTAGAGGTCCAAAAGAGTTTGCTTTAATAGAAACTCAACCCGGAATTACATTTAATGTGGATGTGTGTGCATTAGGAGGATCAGTAGCAACACCATCCGTAGGTATTAAATCTAATGTAGTTGAAGTTAAAAGTTTTGAAGAATTAAAATTACTTGGAAAAAATGAAGTAGATGGTAAAATAGTTTTTTTCAATAGACCTATGCAACCAAATCTTATTAGCACATTTCAAGCATATGGTGAAGCTGTAGATCAAAGAGTTAATGGTGCTGCTGAAGCAATTAAATATGGTGCTATTGGAGTTATTGTCAGATCAATGAACTTAAGATTAGATGATAATCCACATACTGGTACAATGAGTTATGGAAATTTACCATCTAGTAAACGAATTCCGGCAGCTGCTATTAGCACTAATGCTGCTGAAAAATTGAGTAAACTTTTAAAAATAAACCCAAATCTTAAATTTCTATTTAGACAACAATGTAAAACTTATAAAGATGTTAAATCATATAATGTTATTGCTGAACTAAAAGGCTCTGAATTCCCAGATGAAATAATATTAGTTGGAGGACATTTAGATTCATGGGATTTAGGTGACGGATCTCATGATGATGGTGCAGGTATTGTACAATCCATGGATATTATAAATATTTTTAATAAAATCAATTACAAACCGAAAAGAACAATTAGAGTTGTTCTTTTTATGAATGAGGAAAATGGTTTAAGAGGAGCGTTAAAGTATGCTGAAATTTCAAATAAAAATAAATTGAATCATATTTTTGCATTAGAGTCTGACGCTGGAGGTTTCACACCAAGAGGATTTTCATTTTCTGCAAATAATAAAAATTTTGAATTAATAAAATCATGGAAATATTTATTTGAACCTTATTTAATTCAATCTTTTGAACTAGGAGGAAGTGGAGCAGACATATCTCCTTTAAATAATGGTAAAAATGTTTTAGCTGGTTTAAGACCTGATTCTCAAAGGTATTTTGATTATCATCATACATCAATAGATACTTTTGACGCTATCAATAAACGTGAATTGGAACTAGGAGCTTTTTCAATGGCTTCACTAGTATATTTGTTTGATAAATATGGGATTATTAAATAAACTTTATATTGGAAACACTAATTGATTTTGATAAGTCGTTTTTTATTTTTTTGAATTCTTTAGGTTCAGAATTCTTTGATTCTTTTTGGATGTTTGTTACAGATAAAAAATCTTCGATTCCTCTTTATTTTTTTTTAATTTATTACATATTTAAGAAACTATCGAATAAGGATTTTCTAAAATATTTAATTACAATAACCATATTAATTCTATTTACTGATCAATTTAGCGG
>CAJJCV010000052.1 GCA_905182765.1 Cryomorphaceae bacterium BACL29 MAG-121220-bin8
AATTACATTCGTCATTTTGGCGGTCGTGGTAATAACGAAAATCAGTTTGACTGCTGCCATGGCATAACAGTTGACACAAGAGACTCAAACAATCCTTTTTTACTAATAACCTCAAGGTCAAAAAATGAATTTAAAAGGTTTACTATGGATGGTAAATGGATTGAAACCATAAAGATGCCCGGATGTTATATTTGTAGGCCTGTGATAAAAGATGAGTATTTGGCTTTTGCAGTTATAGTTACAAAAGATTGGGGGAGCTATGACGGAATGTTAGCTGTTTTGGACAACAATCATAAGGTTGTCTCATTACCTGGTGGAAAACCTCCTGAGTATGTTGACAATTTACTTCAAAGACCTGTTCATGATAATATAAGTTTTAGAAATCCGCACGATGTTTGTATTGATAGTGATTGGAACATGTATGTCCCTCAGTGGAATTCGGGGAAAATTTTTCCAATTAAATTAACAAGAGTCTAAATTATGATCAAATATTTTTTATTATTATTTTCAATTACTATGTTTTCTCAAGGATACGAAACTCAAAAATATGAAGTTGTTAAACAAATAGAAAATGTCGAAATCCGATTTTACCCACCTTCATTAATGGCAAAGGTTAACTCTGGTGGTGGATTTATGAAACTGTTTCAATATATCAGTGGAAAAAATGATAAAAACGAAAAAATGGCCATGACCACTCCCGTGCACATGACAAACGAAAACAATAAATCAACCATGGAATTTGTCTTGCCTTCCAAATATTCACTAGACAATATTGCGGCCCCAAATGACAAGAATATAAAAATTTATAATTCCAAACCGGGATATTATGCAGCAATAACATATGGTGGCTATTCAAACTCTGAAAAAGTTAAAAAAAATCATTCTACTTTACTAAATAAACTTAAAGCCGAGGGTTTTAAAACCCTAAATGATAAGCCTATTATTCTTTCATACAACAGCCCTTACAAGTTCTTTAGTAGAAGAAATGAGGTTTTAGTTGAGGTTGATTTTTAGCTTTCAGAAGCTATAAAATCTACTTTTGGGTCCATGATTTCGTTAACTAGATTTTTTAACTCTTCTTCAAAATTATCAATACTTAAACTGTCGATTAAGTCTGATTGAGAATTTTTTATTTTTAATGTCATCAAACCTTTGCTTAGGTTTCTAAATGAAATTATTCCTGCTGAAATTTTTTCACATTTAGCGCTTCTAAAATACATCCAAGAATAACACATTAATTGCATTGCTTTTGTTCTTAATGGATCTTTACAAATTAAACTCATATCTTTAATTGTCAAATTGCTTGAGCTAACAAGGCCTGTTTTATAATCAATTATTCGGGTTACTCCGTTTCTTTCGTCAACTCTATCAATAATTCCAGTAATTAAAACCTCTGAATCTTGATTTAGTTTTAAAACGCCTTTAATTGATTTTTCAAGAGCTATTATTTTTATGCCATTTCCATTATTTAAATCTTCTATCTCGTTGTGAATAAAAGTTTTTAAAGCGCTTTTAATAACTTCAAAAATTATTAAATTTTTACCCGAATCAAAAAGTTCATTGTTTCTAACAAACGAATGCTTAAGAACCTTGTCGATGTTCAAAAGAGAATCCTTAAGAGCTTTTTTTTCTAGATGTTTTCCAATAAAAGGCTTATACAAAAATTCAATTGTTTCGTGAAAAACCAATCCTATAATTTTATGACTTGCAAACCCTTTGTCAACTTCTTCTGTTTTTAAATTTAAAAGTTTTTGAAAATAATAATCTTTTGGGTTTTTAATATATGATTCTAAAGCAGAAGGAGAGAAGCCTTTTAAAGAAATTTCTTTTATTCTTTTTAAAGCAGCAGGTGTTTTTTCTAGATGAACTGTAGCCTCTGATTTCTCAAAATTAGATTCAGATTTATAATGCTCAATTTTATGGTTTTTGTTTTTTTCAAGCTCAAGTTGATGTATAAATCTACTTTTTTCTGCTTTTCTCAAGCCTTCGTCTTGAGAGTTATAAATCAAAAAAATATTTTTAGCTCTTTGGATTAATCTATAAAAATGATAACTGTAAATTCTATCTTTCTCATTATGAGTTTGTAAGTTATATTTGACCTTCAAATCATATGGAAGAAGTGATTCATAGCTTCTTCCTTTTGGCATTACTCCTTCATTAACAGAAGTAAATATTACTGTTTCGAAGTCTAAAGCTCTGGATTCTAACATCCCCATAAAATTAATTTTTGAATCTTTTTTTGACTTATAGCTTACGCTGATTTCTTTAATAAAAGAATTTATCAGTTGTTTTAACCTTACTGGATTCATTAATTTTTCACTATTCAGTCGTTCAATTTCCCCTAACTCAATTAAAATTAAATTAAGTTCTTGAATCTCAAATTCATTAAGTCTTCCTTTGTTTGTCAAAAACTGTAATATATTGTTTAACTCTTTTAAAATCTCGTTACTATTTGACCACTTTTTAAAGACTACACTGTGATAAACTTTATCGCTCTTTGTGTTTGTTGAATATGAGTTGTTTAATAAGTTCTGTTTGGTTATAAGATGGTATTTGTTTCCAAGAGCTTTTTGCAAAATAGTGCAATAAAGAATCTCATTTATTAATTTTGTTGAGGCAAAGTTTGTTTGCTCTATTTTTAAATCTAATAAATTAGAAACTAAATGTTTTATACCAGATTCTTTTACTGGAACAGAAAAGTCAACTTGATCTTCATTTAAGTTTTTAGGAAAATATTGTAAGGATGGACCTATTAAATTTTCATCTCCTAGCACTACGGCTGTCGTTCCTTCGAAAGCATTCTTAGTTTCTGAAAGTATTCTCCCAACTTCTTTAGCTTGACCTACGTCTCCTTGGGCTTCAATTATACTTATCGTTTTTTTAGAATTAAAATCTTCGTTTAACCATTTAAATTTGTTTTTTGAATAAAAACTCCACTCTTTCCTGTATTTTCTAATATGAAAAGAAGCGCTATGATTATGATTTATAAAACTTGAAGAATCTATATCCCAATATATATCTCCCGAGTTAATCTGAATCAATTCTTTTATGATAATTTCTTCAGCCTTAGAAAGCGCATTAAGGCCAATAAAAAAAAATCTATTGTTTGAATTTGCTTTTTTATAATGTTCAAGGTTTGCAACCGCTTCGCTATAGCACATTCCTTTTGTCCCTAGGCCTTGATTGTTTAATTTTAATTTAAATTCATTATAAAAACCCGCAATATTTTTTAAAAAATCTTGTTTAATGTTTGTTCTTGAATTATTTTCTCCCCAATACTTTATTTTATTTAGTTCAATTAAATCGTTCATTATGTCTCCAACATTCAAAAGGTTCTGTTCGATTTCTGAGGAATCTTTCAAAAAAGCATTAACTACAGTAATGTCATAATTTTCTTCTTTTAGACTGGTTTTTTTTCTTTGATTATAAAGTTGATATACCTCGTTCTCTAAATAGCTTTTCTTAATCTCTTTTAATCCTGATATTTTCTTGATTAGCGAATCAATAGAGCCAATGTTTGGGACAAAAACAGGCCCGGATATTGTTTGTGATAAGATTTTTTTAAACTCATAAGAGGATCTTTTATTAGGAAGCACAAAACAAGTTGATTTTAAGTCTGTTTTGTGAAAATCAATATCGTCTATTACTTTTTTTATAAAAGGCGTCATATGTTAAAAATAAAAAAAGCGCCTGATATTCAGGCGCTTTTTTATTTATTAATAAGAAATTAGAATTTATTTTGAAGGTGGTGGAATTACTTTAAATTCAACTCTTCTATTTTTAATTCTTCCATTTCTTGTGTTGTTTGAAACGTTTGGCTTGTCTTCTCCATAACCAACAGTCATTAATCTTGAAGAAGTCACTCCGTTTTCGACTAAATATTCTTTAACGGACATTGCTCTAAGTTCCGAAAGTTTTTGATTAAAAGCTTTTGGCCCAGATGTATCTGTGTGTCCTTCAATCATGAAAGGAGTCTTAGGATAGCTATTCATAATTCCTAAAACATCTCCTAACATTCCTTTTACTTTTGATCCTAATCCTGCTTTATTCAACTCAAATGGAATCATTGCTCCAATAGCATTTAGTTTTTCCATTATTTCTTTTGTAGGAATAGGACAACCATTATTAGTTGTTAATCCTGCTGTATTTGGACATTTATCATCCTTGTCTAAAACACCATCTGAATCAGAGTCTGGCCATGGACATCCATTGTTTGCAGCTGGTCCCGCCACATCAGCACAATTATCTACATTGTCAGCTACACTATCTCCGTCAGAGTCAGGACAACCATTCATTTCTACTGAGCCTGCTTCATTTACACAAGCATCTTTAGTATCAGGAACTCCGTCACCATCTGAATCAGGACAACCATCAAATTGAACTAAACCGGCAACATCAGGACAAGAGTCTTTACTGTTTTCGATTCCGTCACCATCATTATCAGGACAACCGTTAAACGCTGGTAAACCTGCAGTGTTTGGACAATCGTCATATTGATCATAAACACCATCTCTATCAGAATCTTTACCACCAAAATTAATAGCTACACCAACATTATGTTGAAAATGTGCTTTTAATGATTGCATGTCGTTGAACGCATGTTTATAAGTGGTATTGATTTTGATTGACATTTTTTCAGAAACAGGAATATTTACACCGTAACCTCCATTTAAAGTATGTGATCTTTCAGTTCCAAACCAAGTGTATCCAGTACCTCCTTCAATAAAGGTGTTCATTTCAACACTTCCAACTTTAAGAGTTAGTGGCAAGTTGTAATTTACAACCGCATCAAAACTAGCTAAAAAAGTAGGGCTAATTCTAGCTCTACTATCTCCCATACGAGTAATAGAATTTAAAGTTGCTCTAAATCCATATGAAACATTTTCTGTGCCATATCTTGATAAACTCACAGTGTTAATTGGAGTTGATGGAATGTTCCAATTTTCTTCAAAATTGAAATATTCACTGAATAATCCACCGGTGGCGTTATCAGATGAATTTGTTCCTACAGGGTGAAAGTCAATTGCATTGACTCCTAACCCGAATTGCCATTTATTGTTTTTGTCTTGAGCCAACATTGTGCTAACTGATAAAATCATAACAAAAACAGATAATACTTTAACTAATTTTTTCATTGAATAATTTTTTTAATAATTCTGTAATGCAAACTTAAGGAATTTATAGGATATAGGCGTTTATTTATTTTTTTTAGTTCTACTATACATTTACCAAGTCAACAGAGTTGTCAACGTAAACTAAAACTGAAGTCTCAATTTTATATCCCATTTTTTCTAAAATTTTTTGATATTTTAAAATTTGTTGTTGATCTTTTTTGCTCTTTTCTCCTGTCTTATAATCAATCAGAACTACTCTGTTAGGGGTTAAAAAAACAAGTCTGTCAGGTTTAATTATTTTTTTTGATTTTGTGAAAATTTCTTGTTCACAATACACTGTATTTTTTTTTGAAAAATACTGCTTTAAATCAGGGTGCTCTATGACATTTTTTGACAATCTTAATACTTGCTTTATTATGCTTTTATTAACTGAACTAGAGAGTTTTAACTCGTTTTTTTCTTTAGAATAATCGCTTTCAAATTCAATTTTAGACATAAATTCATGAAAAATATTACCAAAAATAATTTTATCATTTGAGAGCTTAACCCTTGGCTTAGGTTGAATGTGTTTGGTTTCAAAAGCTGTTAAAAAGGTTGTAGAATCTTCTTTTTTACCTTTTTCTTTTATTTCCGTTTTTCCCCAACTGTATCTATTCACGTCATCTCTCCACTTTTCTGAACTCTCTAAAAAAGATCTAATTATTTCGTTGTGCGAATTAATTGATTGTGATTTAGGGTATTCGGAAATTAAATAAAGTTCGGCAACCGCCCTTGTTAAGACAACATACAACAGGTTTAAATTGTCCAGCTCTTCTTTTGAGCTTATGCTGTCGTATTCAGTTTTGAAAGACTTAGAGTATTCTCTAAAATTTTCGTTAAAAGGGATTAAAATCTTTTTTGAGAAGTTTTGTTCAAAGACCGGTAGCCAATTCCTTTTTCCGAAATTTCTGTGGGTCACAGAATTAACAAACGGATAAATAACAACTGGAAATTCCAAGCCTTTTGCTTTATGAATTGTTAAAACCTTTGTTGCGCTTTTTGAGTTTCCAGATGGTATTTTTATTTTTGAATTGTTTTTATTCCAAAAATTTAAAAATTCTTTTTCATTGTTTTTTTCCTGAAAAACCTGTTCATATATAATTTCTCTAAAAAATAAAACATATGGGTCTGTGTTTTTTATATCCATCTTTAGCTCTTTTATAAAAAAGTCTACAGACTCAAAAAAAGACATTTCAAATGCTTTATAAATTGGGAGAATATTTAAGTTTCCAAGAAAGCTTTCAATGTCATTATTTAAATTGTTTTTATAAAAAAGAAACTGATCTTTTGGTTTGATAAAAGCAGCAAGATTGCCAATTATTATTGCCCTAGCTTCTTGGTTTTGGTTATTAACTTTTAATTTAACTAAATTTATTAACTGTTCTATTTTATCTGAATTATTGATCGAAAGAGAGTCTTGAGATAAAACTGGGATATTGTTTTCAATTAACCAAGAAGAGACTATAGAGGACTGCTTATTGTCTCTTACTAAAATTGCTATCTCAGAAAGGTCAAATCCTCTGGATGTACAATTTTCTATTAAAAATAGTGTCTCTTTTAATATGGCTTCTAATTGTTCGTCTCTTTTGTAGTCTTTGTTTATAAAGTTAACCGAAACATGTCCGCCTAAAAAATTATTTTGTTTCTGAACAGCTCCTTTAGAAAATATTTCTTTGTGTTCGTTTGATTTAAACAATTCAGAAGCGTGCTTAAACAATGTATTGTTAAAATTTATTATTTCGTTTTTGCTTCTGAAGTTTGTCGGAAGATTTGTTATGTTTTTCTGAACAATAAAAGGATTTTTTTCGTTTAAAAGGAGTGATGCGAATATTTTGGGGTCTGCTCCTCTCCATCTATATACAGACTGTTTTGGATCCCCTACCAAAAAAAGAGAGCCTTCGTCTTCATTTTCGGAATTAGATTCAAGAGCGTGAGAAATCAAGGGTATTAGGTTTTTCCATTGTAAATCAGAGGTGTCCTGAAACTCATCTATTAAATAATCATTAAATTTTACGCCAAGCTTTTCATAAATATATGGCGTGGGTTGGTTTGCTATTTCTTTATGAATAAGCTTATTAAATTTTGATACAAAAAGCTCTTTATTTTCTTTTTGAATATCTTCTGAATTTGATTTTACTAATTTTAAAAGAATCGAAGGGGTTAAGGAATACGCAAAAGAGTTGAGGACTTTTATTTTAACCAACACCCCCTTTAACTCTAAAAACAATACAAAAAGCTCCTTCACAAAACTGTTTAGTTTTTCTGGAGCTAATTTTAAACAGCTTTTAGTTATTATGGTGTTTTTTTCAAATAGGCTTGAAATGCTTTTAATCGAATTCCATGTAAAAGAGTTATTTTTAATTGCTGATATAAGTTTTGGAAAGGAATCTCTTGAAAAATTAATTTCAGTTTTTTGATTTGAAATATTTTTTTCAATCTTTAATAATACACTCTTTTGTTTGCCGCTTAAGTCATTAAGGGTTTTTTCAATATTAAGTTTTAGTGTTGTAAACTCCTTCAAAGAGCTTTTTTCTATTTGTTCAATCTCACTAATTTCATTTTCTTTTAAAATCGATTGCGCAAACTCTTTTAGATCAAACTCAACATCCCAAGATTTTCCTTCTGAAATTTTTCTTATGGAAAAATCCTTTAGTAAGCTACTAATTTCTTTGTTGTTTTCTATATCTTCAAAAACTCTAGAAACAGATTGGTCTAAAATATCTTCTGTATCTATTACCACTCTAAAATCTGGATCTAAATTAAGTTCTTTTGAAAATGATCTAATAATATGATGATTAAAACTGTCTAGCGTTTCTATTTGAAAAAAAGAATAATTGTGTAGTAAAAGATTAAGTCTCTCTTTAGATAATCTGTTAATTTTATCACTTGGAAATTTCAATTCTTTTTTGACTTGAACAAACATCACTGATGGATTTCCTATAATTTTAGGGTTTGAAAAATCTTTTAAAGCGTTTAAGATTCTGCTTTTCATTTCCTCTGCTGCTCTATTGGTAAAGGTTAAAGCAAGTATTCTTTTGAAATAATTTTCGTCTTTAGATTTAAGAATTTTAACTAAAATTCTTTGTGTTAGAGCAAATGTTTTGCCTGATCCCGCAGAAGCGTTTATTATGTCAAATTTAGAAATCAAAAAAAAGTGTTAGTTACTTGTAAAAATACATGATTATTAATTAGTTTTATAGTTCATAATTTTAATTTAAAACTAAACGATATGTCATTCGAACTACCTTCATTAAATTATAACTCAGATTCTCTTGAACCGCACGTTGATACTAGAACAATGGAAATTCATCATGGAAAACATCATGCGGGATACACCAACAATCTAAATAATGCAATTAAGGGAACTGATTTAGAGAATAGCTCAATTGAAGATATTTTGACAGGGTTAGATTTAAGCAATAGTGCTGTTAGAAATAATGGTGGTGGATATTTTAACCACACCCTTTTTTGGAACATCATGAGTCCTAACGGAGGAGGTGAGCCTAGTGGAGAATTAGCAAGTGCAATTAAGTCTTCTTTTGGAAGTTTTGATGAATTTAAGGCACTGTTTTCTAAGGCTGCTGGAACTAGATTTGGATCTGGATGGGCTTGGCTTTGTGTTCATAAAGGAGGAAAGCTTGAAGTTTGCTCGACGGCAAATCAAGACAATCCTTTAATGAATGGTATTGGCTGTGGAGGATATCCTATATTAGGTTTAGATGTTTGGGAACACGCTTATTACTTAAACTATCAAAACAGACGTCCTGATTATGTTTCTGGGTTTTTCAATGTAATTAACTGGGAAGCGGTGTCAAAAAGTTTCAGCGAAAAAGCTTAATACGCTCGTTTTTTAGTGCCTTCAAAATAGTTAACAAAAGATTGATTAACGACCTTGTTCCCTCCGGGTGTTGGATAGTCTCCTGTAAAATACCAGTCTCCTAAGTTCTTTGGGCATGCTACATGAAGGCTTTCTACGGTCTGGAAAATCACCTTTACTTGTGTTTTTATTTCTTTTTCCTTTAAAATTTTTGAAATTTGATTGGAAATATCCTCGTCTGTATAGCCTGCGTATATTTTTAAAACTTTGTTTTTCATTTTTGTTGAAGGAAGCTTAAGCTCCTCTAAACAATCTTTGTAGGTTTCTTTAATAATATTTTCTTTTCCTTCAGATTTAAGCAGGGCTATTGCAGCTCTGAAAGCTATAAAGTCTTCCATTTTTGCCATATCTATGCCATAGCAATCTGGATATCTAATTTGAGGAGCGCTTGAAACTACTAATATTTTTTTAGGATTTAACCTGTCTAAAATTTTTAAAATACTTTTTTGAAGGGTAGTCCCCCTTACTATACTGTCATCAATTATAACTAGAGTGTCAGTTTCTTTTATAGAACCGTAAGTTATATCATAAACATGAGCAACCAACTCGTCTCTATTTGCGTCATCTGCGATAAAGGTCCTAAGTTTTGCGTCTTTAATTGCAACTTTCTCAATTCTTGGTTTTAGTGAAAAAAGTTTTTCAAGATTTTCTTTAGAGATTTCTTGTTTTTCTTCAAGTAACTTTACAATTGCTTGACTACTAATATATTTTTGTGCCTCATGAACCAGTCCAAAAAATGATGTTTCCGCAGTGTTTGGAATATAAGAAAAAACAGTGTTTTTTAAATCACTTTTTATAGCTTTTAATATTTTTGGAAAAAGCAATTGACCTAGTTTTTTTCTTTCTAAATATATTTCTTTATCACTTCCTCTTGAAAAATATATTCTCTCAAAAGAACAGGCTTTTCTTTCTCTTTTTTCCAGAATAGGAACAACTGAAGTTTTGCCAGATTTTTTTATAATTATACTGTGTCCTGCTTCAAGCTCTTTGATTTCATCAAAAGAAGTATTAAAAACGGTTTGAATTACAGGTCTTTCAGATGCTACCACTACAACTTCATCGTCTTTATAATAATAAGCTGGTCTAATAGCCGACGGATCTCTTAATACAAATGCGTCGCCGTGACCTAAAAGGCCTGCCATTGCATATCCTCCATCCCAATCTTTGGAGGCTT
Source organism: Cryomorphaceae bacterium BACL29 MAG-121220-bin8 (assembly GCA_905182765.1). Taxonomy (GTDB): domain Bacteria; phylum Bacteroidota; class Bacteroidia; order Flavobacteriales; family Flavobacteriaceae; genus MAG-121220-bin8. Next base: position 10,205 of record CAJJCV010000052.1, read on the forward strand.
TTTTTAAAACTTTACTTATTTTAAGACGTTTTTCAATTAATGGAGAAGCCTGCTGTTTGTTAAATCCTTCTTTTTTTAAGCCTTTATATATTTTATGAACCGCATCGTCTAAAAAATGACCTATTTTTTCCATTACAGTAACTGAATCAACCTTGCTTTTAGGGTGCTGACCTAGTTTGACCAAGTTTTCAAACAACTCTTGATTGTTTGTCATGTTGAAGTTTCCTGCAACAATTAAATTTCTATGAGTCCAGTTATTTTGTCTTAAAAAAGGATGAACGCTTTCAATGTTGTTTTTCCCAAAAGTTCCATACCTAACATGTCCTAACAAAAGTTCTGCTTGAAAAGGAACGTTACCGTCTATTTCTTTAGAACTTGCTATTCTTTCACTAACTCGGGTAAAAACTTCTTGAATAGGTTGTTTTGCTGAAGATCTTTCTCTAAAAATATATTTTTCTCCAGGTTTAGCGCCAATTTTTACAGTTGCTAATCCGGCTCCATCTTGTCCTCTATTGTGTTGTTTTTCCATCATCAAATACATTTTGTTTGCTCCATAGGATTTAGAGCCGTATTTTTTTTGATAAAATTCTAAGGGTTTAAGCAGTCTTATAAGAGCTATTCCGCACTCGTGTTTAATTTGATCGCTCATTGTTGCTTTAAAGTTAGGATTAAAAATAATTAAAATTCCTTAATACCTTGTATATTTCTTAAATTCTTTAAATCGTTTTTCTACTGTTTCTTTATTCAATTTTTCCATTTGAAAAGTTCCAAAACCTTCAACGCAAAATGACGCCATGACCGTTCCGTGAACAACAGCAAGCTTTAAGGTCTCAAAATCTAAATCGTTCTTTTGAGATAAAAACCCTGAAAATCCGCCAGCAAAAGTATCTCCAGCTCCTGTTGGGTCTATAACTTTTTTAACTGGGTAGGCGGGTATTGTAAAAAACTCGCTTTTATTAAACAACATGGCTCCGTGTTCTCCTTTTTTAATTACCACATGTTTGGGTCCCATTTTAAGGATTTCTTCAGCCGCATTAAAAAGCGTGTCTTTTCCTGACAACTGCAAGGCCTCTTCGTCGTTTATTATAATAATATTTACTTTTTTTATAACATTCAAAAGCTCTTCAAGTGAGTTGTCCATCCAAAAATTCATAGTATCAAGAATGACACATTTATTATCAGAGTTAGTTTGATTTAAAACAATGTTTTGGACGGCTGGATGTAAATTGCCTAAAACTATTATTTCAGAGCTAGAATCTTGTTTAGTTAAAACAGGGTTAAAGTCTGCTAACACGTTTAACTGTGTGCTTAAAGTATCTCTTTTGTTCCAGTCTTTGTGGTACTTTCCTTTCCAATAAAAAGTTTTTCCTTTAGAAATTATTTCAATTGAATCAGTGTTTAATCCTTTACTCTTTAGCAGGTCTAAATATTTTTGATCAAAATCTCCACCAACAATCGAAATAATCGAAGCTTTTGAATTAAAAAGAGCTGAGCTGAGCCCTATATAAGTTGCTGCCCCACCTAAAATTTTTCCTGAGTTTTCTTGTGGCGTTTCAATTTCATCAAATGCAACTGTTCCTACAATAAGTGTTTTTTTCAAAATAATTTATTTTTTTGCTCATACCCTTCATCGACAGAAAGGATTTTGTTTTCTGAAGCCTTGTAGGCAAGTTTATCGCATATTTCGTTTTGAGGATGATTATTATGTCCTTTTATCCATTTAAAAGAAATATTATTTAGCTCACGCAGTTTCAAAAATTCAAGCCACAAATCTACATTTTTTTTGTTTTTGAATCCTCTGACTTTCCATTTAAACAACCATTTTTTTTCAACAGAATCCACCACATATTTTGAATCG
>CAJJCV010000053.1 GCA_905182765.1 Cryomorphaceae bacterium BACL29 MAG-121220-bin8
CACAACATTCAAAATGGCTTGGTCAATGTAGCTCATGTAAAGAATGGAATACATTAGTTGAGGAGGTTATTAAAAAATCTTCTAAAGTTAATTTAGGTTTAAGTAGTGTTCAATTAAAATCCAAAGCTCAACTAGTTAACGAAATTGATTTCGAAAAAGATCCAAGACTATTGGTTGAAGACAAGGAATTGAATAGAGTTCTTGGTGGTGGAATTGTTCCTGGATCGCTTGTTCTTATAGGCGGTGAGCCTGGAATAGGAAAATCTACTTTATTACTTCAAATTTCACTAGAAATAAAAAACAAAGTTTTATATATAACTGGAGAAGAAAGTCAACAACAAATAAGACGAAGAGCAAATAGAATTAATAACGATTCTAATCAATGCTACATTTTAAACGAAACTAATGTTGAGACTATAATATCTCAAATTAATACTATAAAGCCAGAACTTGTAATCATAGATTCTATTCAAACACTACAAACTGATATTATAGATAGTAGTCCTGGAAGCGTATCCCAAATTAAAGAATCAGCTTCCCAGTTTTTAAATTATTCAAAAAAAACAAATCTTCCAATTTTTCTTGTTGGGCATATAACAAAAGATGGAGGCATTGCTGGGCCTAAAATTTTAGAACATATGGTAGATGTCGTTTTACAATTTGAAGGCGATAGAAATAATATTTATAGGATTTTAAGAGCTAAAAAAAATAGATTTGGATCAACTGCTGAGATAGGTATTTATGAAATGTTAAACAGTGGTCTTCGTCAAGTAACAAATCCTAGCGAACTTTTAATTTCGAACAATAAAACTCCTTTAAGTGGAAATGCTACAGCTTCAACTATTGAGGGAATTAGACCAATCATGATTGAAGTTCAAGCTTTAGTAAGTTCTGCGGTCTATGGCACTCCACAAAGAAGTACCACAGGATTTAATGCAAAAAGACTAAATATGCTGCTTGCTGTTTTAGAAAAACGCGCAGGATTTAAGCTAAGCTCAAAAGATGTTTTTTTAAATATCACTGGAGGAATAAAAATAGAAGACCCTGCAATGGATTTAGCTGTTGTAGCAGCTATTCTTTCTAGTAACTTCAATATTCCTTTACAAAAAAGAATCTGCTTTGCTGCTGAAATTGGGCTTTCTGGAGAACTTAGATCTGTGCCTAAAATCGATCAGCGAATAAACGAAGCAGAAAAACTTGGGTTCGAAATATTAATAGTTTCAGAAGCTGCAAAAATTTCTTTTGTTCCTAAAAAACTAAAAATAATCTCTTATTCAAGAATTGAAGATTTAATCAAAAATCTATTTAAGGAGCAGGGTTAGGAATAAGTTTATGCACTTCTTCTATATCATTTAAAACATCTTCGCTTAAATCAATATTTATACTTTCAATATTTTCTTTCAATTGATTTAGTTTAGTAGCACCTATTATATTACTTGTTACAAATGGCCTAGAGTTTACAAATGATAAAGCCATTTGAGTTAACGATAAATCATGTTTTTTTGAAATATTAAAATACATCCCAGTAGCTTTCATAGAGTTTTCGCCCGAAAATCTACTTAAATTTGGGAATAATTTTAATCGACTGTCTTCTGGCATATTACCATTTAAATATTTACCGCTTAATACTCCAAAACCAAGCGGAGAATAAGCTAGCAAACCAACATCTTCTCTCATGCAAATCTCTGAATTTCCTATCTCAAAAATTCTGTTTAAAAGTGAATATGGATTTTGAATAGTAATTGTTTTGGGCAGTTTATGCTTTGACAATTCTAAATATTTCATGAAAGCCCACGGGTTTTCATTTGATATTCCAATCTGCCTTACTTTTCCATTTGATATAATTTCTTTTAAATTAAGAAGAACATTTTCAAAATTTTCTTCCCATTCATCATTAATTAACGAATCAAAATCTCTTTTCCCAAAAGTATTAGTAGTTCTTTCAGGCCAATGAAGTTGATATAAATCAATGTAATCAGTTTTTAATCTTTTTAGGCTTCCATCAACAGCTGAAATCAAAGCATTTTTAGAAAATCCATTTGTTCTTATATGTTTAGTGTAATCTCCAGGTCCTGCTATTTTAGTGGCTAATACAATTTGATCTCTGTTACTCTTGTATTTCATCCATTTCCCTATAATTCTTTCTGTATCAGCATACCTTTCAGCAGTGGCTGGGACAGGATACAACTCTGCCGTATCAATAAAGTTAACTCCCATGTCAGTAGCCAAGTCCATTTGATCAAAGCCTTCTTTTTGAGAATTTTGATTTCCAAAAGTCATCGTGCCTAAGCATATTTTACTAACCCTAATATCAGATGAAGGCAAGAATGTATATTTCATTTATTTATAAATTTAATTCAACAACTATCGGACAATGATCTGAATGAAAAATCTGATCTAAAATTGACGAAGATTTAATATTAGAGTTTAATGTATTTGAAACCAGATTATAATCAATTCTCCAGCCTTTATTGTTTGCTCTAGAATTGGCTCTATAGCTCCACCAACTGTATCTGTCCGGATCTTTATTAAGCTTTCTATATGAATCTATGAAACCTAAATTCATAAAATCTGTTAACCATTCTCTTTCCCAGGGCAAGAAACCAGAAACTTTAGAATTTCTAATAGGATCATGTATGTCAATAGCCTCATGACAAATATTATAATCTCCACATATTACTAAATTCGGAATGTTTTCTTTTAATTTTTGAACATAATCCTTGAACTCTTTCATATACTGAAATTTATATTCAAGTCTTGCTATATTAGTTCCCGATGGAAGATAAAGGCTCATTACTGAAATTTTTTCGAAATCTATTCTTAGATTTCTACCTTCAAAATCCATGTGGTCAATTCCTGTTCCATATTCAATATGCTTAGGCTTATGTTTTGACAAAATTGCAACCCCACTATATCCTTTTTTTTGTGCAGAAAACCAATAATTATACTTGTATCCTATTTCTGAAAAAAGGCTTAAATCTAACTGATCTGCATTAGCTTTAATTTCTTGAATACAAATTACATCGGAGTTTGAATTTTTAAGCCATTCTATAAAACCTTTTTTTATGGCAGCTCTGATTCCATTAACATTATATGAAATGATTTTCATTTTAAAATGTTAACCAAGATTTTAAATCTAGCTCTAAATTTACTTTATTTTTTACCTCTTGAACAGTTAGTCTCTGTTGGGCCATTGTGTCTCTATCTCTTATAGTTATTGTTCCATCTTTTAAAGATTGATGGTCTATAGTTAAACAATATGGTGTTCCTAAGGCATCCTGCCTTCTATATCTTCTTCCAATAGCATCTTTTTCATCGTATACAGAATTATAGTCCCATTTGAATTCTTTTAATATTTGTTTTGAAAGCTCAGGGAGACCATCTTTTTTTAATAATGGAAGAACTGCTATTTTTTTAGGTGCAAGAATTTTAGGAAATTTTAAAACAGTTCTAAAAGAGCCATCTTCAAGTTTTTCTTCAATTAAAGATTTTGAAAAAATAGCTAAAAACATTCTATCTAAACCAATTGACGTTTCTAATACATATGGTGTATAACTTTCATTAGAATTAGTGTCAAAATATTTTATTTTTTTTGATGAAAATTTTTCATGACTAGAAAGATCAAAATCTGTTCTGGAGTGAATCCCCTCCAATTCCTTGAATCCAAAAGGAAAATTAAATTCAATGTCACAAGCTGCGTCGGCATAATGAGCAAGCTTATCATGATCATGAAATCTATAATTATCCTCACCCAAACCAAGTGAAAGATGCCAAGCTAATCTATCTGCTTTCCATTTAGCATACCACTCTTTTTGAGTTCCAGGCTTAATAAAAAACTGCATTTCCATTTGCTCAAATTCTCTCATTCTAAATATAAATTGTCTAGCAACAATTTCGTTTCTAAATGCTTTTCCAATTTGAGCTATTCCAAAGGGAATTTTTAACCTGCCGGTTTTTTGAACGTTTAAAAAATTTACAAAAATACCTTGAGCAGTTTCAGGCCTTAGATAAAGGTCCATTGCACTTTCTGCAGATGCACCAAGCTTAGTTCCAAACATTAAATTGAATTGTTTAACATCTGTCCAGTTTTTAGAACCCGAAACAGGACACACAATTTCTAGATCTTCTATTAATTTTTTTAAGGCTTTTAGATCATCATTTTCAAGTGATTCACTAAAAATTTTAGTTATATCACTAATCTTGTTTTTATAATTTATAACTCTTGAATTTGTAGAAACAAACTGTTTTTGGTCAAAATCATCTCCAAATCTTTTTTTTGCTTTTAAAATTTCTTTTTGAACTTTGTTCTCAATTTTAGTAATATGATCCTCAATTAAAACATCTGCTCGATATCTTTTTTTAGAATCTTTATTATCAATCAAGGGGTCGTTAAATGCATCAACATGACCAGAAGCTTTCCATATTTTAGGATGCATCAAAATAGCTGAATCTATATTAACTATGTTTTCATTTAATTGAACCATTGCTTTAAGCCAATAATCCTTAATATTATTTTTAAGATCGGTACCATTTTGACCATAGTCATAAACAGCACTTAATCCATCATATATTTCACTAGACTGAAAAACAAATCCATATTCTTTAGCGTGAGAAATTACTTTTTTAAATTTATCTTCTTTACTCATAAAACAAAAATAAGAGTAAAATTTTATATAAATTCTATTTATTCAATTAAAATAGAATTAGGGAAAATAATTGTTATTTTGCTTATCTATAAAAATGATGAAAAAAATAAAATTAATTTTTCTCGTTCTAATTTGTATTTCATTAATTAATTGTGCAAAAAGAGGGATTCCTGATGGAGGTCTCAAGGATGAAGATCCCCCAGTTCTATTAAATGCTGAGCCAGTTGAAAATTCAGTCAATTTTAATGAAAAAAGAATAAGACTATATTTTGATGAATACATTAAACTTAAGGATTTTAGAAAACAACTAGTTGTTTCTCCCCCCTTAGATAAAAGTTTTTATTCAATAAGCCCTCAGTCTGGAGCATCAAAATATATTCAGATTGACATTAAGAAAAAACTTGATAAAAACAATACTTACGTTTTTAATTTTGGTCAAAGTGTAGTAGATAATAATGAAGAAAATAAACTTCCGTTTTTTAAGTATGCTTTTTCGACCGGAGAATATATTGATTCGCTATCTCTTTCAGGAAATATAACAAGTTCCTTTGAAAGAAACTCTGATGATTTTATTTCAACTTTTTTATATCCTATAAATGAAAAATATTTTGATTCAATAATATACAAGGGATTTCCAAATTATGTTGGCAGTACTCTAGATTCTACTAATTTTAAGATGACCAACTTAAAAAAAGGTAAATATTTATTGGTGGCACTAAAAGATGAAAATAGTAATTACAAATTTGATCCTGAATTTGAAAAAATTGGATTTATTGATAATTTCGTAAATCTACCTACAAAAGATAGTTTAAAAATAAAATTATTTAAAGAAGAGGTTTCTTTTAAAAGTTTTAAACCATTTTTAGAGTCAGAAAACAGGATAGGCTTTGGATTTAAAGGTAATTACAAGAATACTGAAATTAAATTAATCAATGATAAAAAAATAGAATCCATTATTACTAAAAACAAAGATTCAGATACTCTAAATTACTGGTTTAAAACCAATAAATATGATTCTCTAATATTCATTGTTAAAGCCCCAGCTTATAAAGAAAACTACACATTGAAATTTAAAGAAATGGACAAAGATTCGTTAGTAATTAATCCATCCATAAAATCAGTTTTAGAACTTAACGACAAGTTCAAAATT
>CAJJCV010000054.1 GCA_905182765.1 Cryomorphaceae bacterium BACL29 MAG-121220-bin8
GAACGAAATAATTCTTGTGGAGATTTAAAATGGAACAGAGATATAAATATAGTTCTTAGGAAAAGCTATGACGATGGTAAAACATGGTCTAAAATTGAAAAAATAATTGATTATCCTCTTGGAGAATCTGCATCGGATCCTTCAATGATTGTAGACAGACAAACAGGAGATGTTTTTCTTTTTTATAACTATATGAATCTTGACATCGCTAAAGACGTCTATCGGTTTATGGTAATTAAAAGCGCTGATAACGGAGTAAGTTGGTCTAATCCAAAAGATATTACAGAACAAATAACTAAAAAAGACTGGAATAATGATTTTATGTTTATCACGTCTGGAAGAGGGACTCAATCTAAAGACGGAACTCTTTTACATTGTTTAGTGAATTTAGATAAAGGAACACATGTTTTTGGAAGTAAAGATCATGGAGATAGCTGGTTTTTAATTGATTACCCTTTGAAACCAGGTGATGAGTCTAAAATTATTGAACTATCTAATGGAGATTGGCTTGTGAATTCAAGGGTAAATTCAAATAAATTTAGATATTCTCATCTTACAAAAGACAAAGGCAAAAGCTGGTTTACTTTTGAAAATAAAGATCTGTCAGATCCAGCGTGTAATGCAAGTTTGATAAATTATAATACAAGCTCTGAAAACTTGTTGTTATTTTCTAATGCTTTTGATTCAAAAAAAAGAGAAAATCTTTCGCTTAGTATAAGCTATGATCAGGGAACGAGCTGGATAAAAAATAAAACTATTTATAAAGGAAGTTCTGCCTACTCCACAATGACAAGGCTTAATAATGGAGATATTGGTTTATTTTTCGAAAAAGACAACTATACAAAGAATGTATTTGTTAGAATTCCTAAAAAATGGATAATTAAGAATTAGTTAAATCTTTTTTAAATACTTCTAAACCTTCGTGTAGCAGACCACAAAACTCTTTTTGTTCTTCCTAAATATGATTTCATACCAATTCTATCATTTAATTCATTTCTTAGTGAATTTAGCTGAACATTTCCGTTATCCTGATTTTTCATTATATGCTGTTGTTTAAAAATTCCGGCAAATTTATATTAAAAATTCAATTTATAATGTATTTTTTTGATTAATTTTAAATAAATATTAAACCTCCTATTTTGTTATTAAAAACCCATTTAAACAAAGCATTGATAGCCCTTTTATTATTTGCTAGTATTTTTTTAAATGCTCAATCAAATTTTGAAATTTCATCTCCTGAATCACAAGGATTTTCATCTGAAAAATTAATGCTTTTAAATGAAGTGATGCATAGCTTTGTAGATAATAATGAACTTTCTGCAATTCAAACTGCAATTGTGAAAAATGGAAAACTAATTCATTTTGATAGCTACGGCAGTTCAGATATTTCAGAAAACGATACCCTTGAAAGTGATGATATTTTTAGAATAGCATCAATGACAAAACCTATTGTCTCTATTGGCCTTATGATGCTGTATGAAGAAGGTAAGTTTCAATTAGATGATCCTGTTTATAAATACATTCCTGAATTTAAAAACTTAACAGTTAAAAAAAGAAAGAAAACAAAACCTGTAAAAAATCATGTTAAAATAATCGATTTATTAAGGCATTCTGCAGGTCTTAATTTTAAAGGGCCTGAGGATTATAGAAAAGTCATTGACATGAACTTAGAAGAGTACACAAAAGATGCGGTAAAAACTCCTTTAAGATTTGAGCCAGGCACAACATGGTGGTATAGTTCTTCTACTGATATATGTGGATATTTAATTGAGGTCTTGTCTGGTCAAAAATTAGATGTCTATTTAAAAAATAAAATATTTGATCCATTAAAAATGGATGACACTTTTTTTAATTTACCCAAAAGTAAAATAGATAGATTAACAACTTTGTATGTCATTGGAGAAAATAAAGAACTAGTTTCTTTTGACAATAAATCTAACTCTCCATTTAAAGACAAAGTCATTTTATTAAACGGTTCTGGGGGATTACTTTCTACAACAGAAGATTATCTTAAATTTTCTGTAATGCTTTTAAACAATGGTTCTTCAAACGGTAAGCAAATAATTAAAAAAAACACTTTGGACTTAATGAAAGAGGATCACTCCTTGGGCCTAAAATATAAAAAATTAGTTTTTGGTAAAAAGAAAGGTTTTGGCTTAGGCTTTGAGGTTGTTAAAGAAGACGATACTAAGTTTGGATCAAAAGGAACTTTTGGTTGGGGTGGAATGTTTGGGACTTATTTTAGAGTTGATCCCAAAGAAGATATGGTTTACATATACATGACGCAATCTTTTGAAACTTATAGATTGAAGTTAGCTGATAAATTTAGAGGCCTAGTGTACGAATCAATAATAGAGTAATTTATTTATTTTCTTTTAAAATACGATTTTGCTCTTCTAGTAAAGAATTCATGTCCATAAGTAATTGAATATTTTTTGGAGTTGATATTGATTTATCTGTTGGATCCTCAGCTTTTTTATTAAGTCTATTTATAAATTTAACCACCATAAAAATTGTAAATCCAACTATTAAAAAGTCTAAAAAAGTTTCTACAAACTGTCCATATCTTATAGCAACTTCTTCAATCAAAAATACTCCTTCGCTATTAGTTTGAGACTCTCTAAGTATTATTTTTTTACTCTCTAAATTTATTCCATCTGAAAGCAAAGAAAGGGGCGGTAATAAAACTTTCTTTACCAATACCTCAATTACTTTATTAAAAGAGGCTCCTATAATTATACCTATTGCCATGTCTATCATATTCCCTTTGACAGCAAATTCCTTAAATTCTTGAATTAGTTTCATATTGATTTTTATATAAATAAAAATAGTAAATATATTTATTTGTTATATTTATTGAAATTAACACCAATAAATTATTTATTTATGAAAAAATTATTTAAACTATCTATACTAGCATTATTATTTATTGTTGCTTCTTGTAATGCTCCTTTAGACAAAAATCCTGAATTTGAGGCTAACGTTGAAACTGCAAAAAGTTTTATGATTGCTCACGGGACCGATGATATTGCAGCTCAAACAGAAATGCTTCATGACGATTTACTTTGGCAACCGCCAATGTATGGTGCAGATCAGTATGGTAAAGCTGAACACATTGCAGCGCTAAAAGTGTATCAAGAAATGTTAGATGATATATTATATACTGCTGATAATTGGCTTCCTGGGGTTAATGCAGAAACTGGGGAATTAGACGGAAGTGTTAGAACTTATGGCACATGGACTGGAGTTCACGCAGAAACTGGTCAAGCGTTTAGTCTTACATCATACCATACTATGGATTTTACTGATGGTAAAATTTCGGCTGGTGGAGACTATTTTGATGTAGGTGGATTCTTTGCTTCGTTTGAAAGTGCTACTGAGTAGTTAATACGCTAGTCATAAAAAAAACTATTAAAACTCCTTGATTTATTTAGGGAGTTTTTTTGTTAATCTAGCGAATCGTAATGAGGCTATTAAACCTATTACAGAAAAGACTACTAACATTAAATAAACATATTGATGTCCAACAACACCTGGATATGTGTCCAATAAATGTCCCATAATAGGCCCTGCAAAAATATCAGGGCTATATCCAACAACAGAAATCAGCCCAACTGCTGTTCCTGTAAGTGCAAAAGGGACTTTAGCTTCTTTTAAAACCGCAAAATATAATGCTCGAATAGAGTATGTTCCTACTGCTAATACCACTAAAGACAAGAAAAATATAAAATTCATATTAGGTTGAATAAGACCTAATGAAAAAATTAAAGCTCCAATTAACATAGTAATAAATCCGAAAATTATCCAAAACATATTTTTGGTTTTATCGGCTAACAGGCCTATCATAATACATACAATTGGTCTTAAATACAATTGTACGGCACCTACTTTTGCTGCTTCAATTTGATCATAAAACATTACTTCAGAGGCATACAAAGAATAAAAGTCCGTCACCTTATATCCAACATAAGCACACATTATTATTATCATTAATAGCCATATTGATTCATTCTTTAAAACATGTTTAATATTGGTTAGTGAATTTAAAGAGGGCATAGGATTTGTACTTTTTTCCTCAGAACTTCTTAAAAATATAAAAACTAGTAATCCAATAAAAGCAACCATAAAAGAAGAAAATAATATAACATATCTAAATGCTTCTTGTCGTTCAATTACAGATGCTGATTCAATATCAGTAGTTAATATTATTGAAAAAATAAATACTCCAATACTACCCATCGATGCGGCAACAATTCCTCTTCCACCGTCTAAAAAACCAAATGCCTTGCCTTGATTATTATCCCCCCCCCACAAACGAGTAGCTTTAATCATTGCTCCCCAAAACAAAAACACGCTTGTAAAACCCCAGTAACCATATAAAACCTGTAAGGTTTGATAGGAAGGGTAAGAGGCTAAAACAAGACCCCCAAGAGCGGTTAAAAATAAAGCTGATGACATTAATTTTCTAGGCGAATATTTATCAGTAATTACGCCCCCATAGACATAAGATAAAAGTGCTACAATTCCATAAACTGAAAACAAACTTCCTAATTGAAAATTATTCAATTGAAATACATCTAGAAATGTTGGTCTAAAAACTCTAGACAAAACATAGGGAAGAAAATAAATAAATTCCCCTGAAAGTATAAGTAAGGCTAAAATTAAAAACTTTTGTTTGTTTGTTTTGACTTTCACTATGGCTTAAAATACAATTTAAAAAATGGCTAAGTTGATAATGTTTTAAAAACCTATAATAGTTAATCAAAAGATTGTAATTTTAATCTGATTTAAATGGGGATGTAGCTCAGTTGGCTAGAGCGCTTGACTGGCAGTCAAGAGGTCGTGGGTTCGAATCCCATCTTCTCCACCA